>JBKHCQ010000345.1:0-4081 GCA_046541755.1 Anaerolineales bacterium
CAAGTTACAAGTTACAAGTTGCAAGTTGCAAGTTAATTACGGATGCTTCCCTCGCGTTGGGGCTGGCGTCCCGCCGCGCCTCTCAAGTGATTTTATTGGCGCTCGCTGAGATAGAGCAACGCGATCAACGTGATGCCGCTCAGCAAGACCAGTGTCATCAGTTTATAGAGGCGCGAGGAGAGTAACAGAGCCATCGCGCCGGCGAGGGCGCAAAATCCCCAGTAGATGAAGACAATGACGCGGGTCGAAAGCCCCGCATCTTGCAATCGATAGTGAAGGTGGCGACGATCCCCGCGTAAGGGGCTGACGCCGTGCCGCCAGCGATCCAAGATCGTCCAGGCGACGTCGACGATGGGAATGCCCATCACCAGCAGGACGGTGGCGACGCGCCCACCAGCGATCAGGCCCAGCGCGCCCATCAAGTAGCCCAACAGAAAGGCCCCACTACTGCCCATAAAGACCCGCGCCGGGGGGATATTATAAACCAAAAATCCCAAAGAAGCACCCAAAAGCGCTAAGGCCAACGGCGCGACGCTGTATTGCTCGACGCGCAGCATGTGAAGCGTGAGGATGGCGGCCAAGATGGCGGCGACGCCGGCGGCCAGGCCATCCAGGCCGTCGAGCCAGTTGACGGTGACGATCATGCCTGTGATCCAGAAGATGGTGAGAGGAATGTAGAGCAGCGCGGGGAGGATAATCATCTCGTTGGCGAGGGGATGGTTGAAGCGCTCTAGGATGATATCGGCGCGGACAGCGATGAGCGCGGCCAGGAGATAGCCTCCATATTGCGTCCAAGGCGGCAGATCGCGGTAATCATCCAGAAGGCCGATGAGAAAAATGACAAAACCGCCGATCACCAAGCCCCAAAAGCGTTGGGATTCCTTGGGATCGGCGGTCGGTATCGGTGGCAGAAAATAATAAGAAAGCGCAAGCGCCCCGAAAAACCCCAGGGCGATGCCGAGGCCGCCCAGGCGCGAAAGCGGGCGCTTGTGCCGCCGCCGCCCGCCGGGTACAGTGATGATGTCAAAGTGTTGGCCCCACCATGTGCCCAGTCGGGCGCCCATCACGGCTAAGAGAAAGCCGCCGCACAATGTCAGCAGATAATTAGCCCCGAATTTCACGGCGCTAGCTCCTATCCGCGCGAAGGTGCGATGGAACGCCGCCTCACCTTCGCGAGGTTACTCGTTATCAACCTAACGTCACCCCGTGCCAAACTGACGATCCCCAGCATCGCCCAGACCGGGAACGATGAATCCGTTCTCGTTGAGATGATCATCGACCGTCGCCAGATAAAGATCCACATCGGGATGCTGAGCATTCAAGTTCTCCACACCCTCCGGCGCGCCGATCAAGCCCATAAATTTGATGCGATTAGCCCCCCACTTCTTGAGGATATTCACAGTTTTGACGGCGGACCCGCCGGTCGCCAGCATTGGATCTAAGATCAGGCAAACAGAAACGGTGGGATGCACGGGCAATCGATTGTAGTAGGCCACGGGCCGGAGCGTCTGTTCATCACGGAAGAGGCCGATGTGCCAGACCTCGGCGGAGGGGATCAACTCCCAGATGCCCTCGACCATGCCCAGGCCGGCCCGCAGGATGGGGATGAGGCCGATGGGTTCTTGGAGCCGGAAGCCCGCGCTGGCGGCCATTGGCGTCTCGACCTCGACCGGCTCAACTCGCAGATCCTTGGTCGCCTCGTAAGCCAAAAGAATCGTGATCTCGCGGGTGAGTTCGCGAAATTTCTTGGGATCAGTTCTCTTATCCCGAAGCAACGTAAGCTTGTGCTTGACCAACGGATGTTCTGAAACGTGTATCGTCGCCATAGATCTTCTTCTCCTTTCGCTTTTGGTTGTTGGGTACCAGCTTGGATTTTACTCAGGGGAAGGAGATTGTCAATATCAGGTGGGAATGGGAAAGGGAGAAGTTTATCGCATCCATTTCTGGATGAGCTTCTCCAGCGCGCCAGATTTCCGCATTTTGTCCAGAGCGTCCTCGATGGCCTCCATCAATGCGGTATCTGTGGCGCGTGAGGCGATGACATACGGCTCTTGAGAGATGTGGTGATTCACTTTTTGCAGCCCTGGGTGCGCCCCGATTGCCGCCTGGGCGGTGATGTTACTCACGACGCTCGCCTCCGCCTGGCCATTGATAAGCATCTCGATGGCCTCTTCCCCGGTCGCCGTGGTGAGAAGCGTAGGAGCGGGCGCGAGGCTCTTTTCCCATTGCAACGCTTCCATATGACCCGCCGTGCCATGCACCACGCTGATGCGCTGCCCTGCCAGATCGCCAGGAATATGGTCGATGGGGAGGGCATTCGGCGCGACGACCACCTCACCGGCATTGAAATAGGCCGAGCTGAAGGCGAAGGCATGCGTTTGATGGGGATCGGGGTAGAGCGCGGAGATGATGATGTCCGCATCCCCGGCGATGAGTGCATCGTAGAGCGCGTCGTAACCCGTGGCGACAAACGTCGCCTCGACGCCCAACTCCTGAGCGATGGCGCGCGCCAAATCCACATCCAGGCCGACGATCTCGCCTTGAGCGTTGACGCTCTCAAAGGGCGGGAAGCTGGGGTCGATGGCGACGCGCAGTTGACCGCTCTTCTGGATGCGCTTCAGCGCTTCGCCCTCGTCGCTATCGCAAGCACTGAAGAGCAGCAGCGGCAGCAGAGCTAAGCAGATGCCTCGAAGATATTTTGATATCGAACAGCGCCAGGATGTATTCGACATATAGGGTGGGCTACTCCAATTGGATCAGTAAGAGATTTAGGCCCGTAGAGACACAAGATTCTGCGTCTCTACGGCAAACATCAGTGTTTTTGGAAGGTTTTAATTTTCAGAATCCCTAAATCGTCGCCGATGTTACCCGGAACTATCACGCGCCTCATCAGATGAAGGTAAGAACTCCGCCTCTAAATCGAAGGGATCGAAGGTATCGTGCATTAGAGCTTCTCTAAGCTCGCGCTCCAACATATCGGCCATCATCAGTAGATTGACCAGCTCCGCGCGAATCTCTGGATCGTCAGAAGCGTACATCTCCCATGCGATCTCCAGCGCCTCGTTCATCTCGGCCAGATTGTCCAACTCGTCAACGATAATGGCGCGCGGTGAGGTGACGCGACTGCGCAACATCACACGCGGGCCGCTGAGCCAGCGATGGTCATGGAGCGCGGTAGGGAGGATCATCTCCAAGAGGTCCGTGCCGGCCAAACTCTCAACAACGTCGAAACGACTATCAGAAAGCAGGAGGCGCAAAAACATATCCTCGTTAATCCATCCCATCCAGCCCTCACATTGGAGCGCATCGTAGATCTCGCTGATGGGAATAAGCAAAGCATCCGCGCCGGCCAAAATTTGCGCCGTGCGATTAGTAATTGGGTCTGTCATATTTTTTACTCCACAGTATATGTTTCGTCAATGGATAATACGACCGGTTGGGTCGTGGTCTCGGCCATCACACGCTTGGCCCAAGCGTGCGGGTCCTGTGCAATAAGCTCCCAGGTTTCATAGTGCATGGGGATGACGACGCGCGGACGGATGAGTTTCACCGCGCGCAGGGCGTCGTCTGGCCCCATCGTAAAGTTGTCGCCGATGGGCAACAGGGCGACATCGATGCCTTCCTCGCCGATCAATTCCATGCTCGCGAAGAGGCCCGTATCGCCCGCGTGATAGATCGTGGCCCCGTCCGCGCGGATCATCACGCCGGCCGGCATCCCGCCGTAACTGCCATCGGGCAACGCGGAGCCGTGCATGGCGATGGTAAGCTTGAGGTAGCCGAAGGGATAGTTGAATCCGCCGCCGATGTGTTGCGGATGGACGTTCTCCACGCCCTGATCTTGCAGCCAGTTGCAGATCTCGAAGTTGGCGATGACGGTGGCGCCCGCGCGCTCCGCCAGGGCGACGGTATCGCCGACGTGGTCGCTGTGGCCGTGGGTCACGACGATGTAATCGGCCTCCAGGGCGTCCGGCGCCGCCTCCGCGACGGGATTGCCCGTGAAGAACGGATCGATCAATAGGCGCGTCTCGTCGATATCGATGCCCCACGTGGCGTGTCCGTACCAGGTCAAGGTGATCATTAT
>JBKHCQ010000346.1:0-4074 GCA_046541755.1 Anaerolineales bacterium
TGGTCGGAATGCCATTCCGACCTACATTCTATGGAAACTCCTCCTTTAGAATCGAGGAATTGTGAACTATAAAAGGTCAGACCCGAAGGGTTTTCAACCTACCCTTCGGGTCTTTGGGGCGCGGATGAGTCGAATGGAGCGTTATCCCTCTGTTTCTGCGGACGCCTTGAGATACGCGATCATCGGGTCGGCGATTAAGGGAACCAGGTCGTCGATCATGTGCGGCATGAGATTATCCATCACTTGGGGCATCAGCTCCGGCATCTGCTCCCGCATATAGTCCGGCATCGGGATCATCTGCTCGACGCGGGCTAGCATCGTGTCCATCACCTTGGGCATCATCAGCGGCAGCAGTTGGGGGAAGAGGGTGGGGAAGAGCGGCTTCATCATCCCCAGCGCGCCGGGGATTTTGGCCATCTGGCGCATCATCTGGCCCATGCCCAGCGGCATCGCGTCGATCAGCTCCGGCCACATGGTGTCCATCAGCCTCGCGAAGCCCTCCGGCGTCATCAGCGCGATCATCGCCTCGAAGACGGCCCACTGGCGCAGTACCTCCGGGTGCGGATCGGGGTAGTCGTCGTAGCCCAGCGCCTCGGCGCAGAAGCGCGCCAAGTCCTTGACCTCGATGTCCATCTGCTTCTTGTCGCGCGTCACCCGGAACTGGAACTCGCAGCAGGGACAGGCGGCCAATAGCGTATCCGCGCCCGCCGCGACCGCTTCATCCAACCGATGCTCGCCAATATCGGCGGCGACGGGCGGTTCCTTGATGAGCGTGAGTACGCTGCCGCAGCAGTGCGCGTCGTCGCGGTTGTAGGCCATCTCGACGTACTCCGCGCCCGGCACCGCTTGGATCACCTGGCGCGGCTCCTCGTAGATGTGCGACACGCGCCCCATGTGGCACGAATCGTGCCACGTCACTTTGATAGGCTTCTCCTCTCCTCCACTTGTGGGGGAGGGGCCGGGGGTGGGGGTCGGGGTCGGGAACTCGAACGCGCCCGTCTCCAGTTGCGCGGCGATCACCTCGCTGTAGTGCTTGGCCGTGATGTCGAACTCGATCCCCAGCTTCTCGGCCCATTCGGGATAGACGTGACGCCACATCATATTGCAGGCCGGGCACGAGGTGATGACCGTATCCGCGCCCTTGGCCTTGACCGCCGCGATGTTCTTCTTCACCGTCTCCGCGAAGACGTCCCACTTGCCGGCCACCAACATCGGCGTACCGCAACAGTTCTCTTTTTTGCCGACG
The DNA here is from genome assembly GCA_046541755.1 of Anaerolineales bacterium. Classification (GTDB taxonomy): domain Bacteria; phylum Chloroflexota; class Anaerolineae; order B4-G1; family SLSP01; genus JAAAOZ01. The sequence goes on from JBKHCQ010000346.1 coordinate 1,247, forward strand.
TAGGTGAAATCCACACCGGCCTCGTCCAGCAGGCGCACCGTCGCCTGGCCGATGTCGTGCTCGACGTAGCTGGCCGTGCATCCGGCGAAGTAGGCGGCCTTGGCCTGGCGATCATAGTGCTCCTCGCGCAGATCGTCCGGGAACCAGGCGTCGCGATCCTTGCGATAGCCGGCCCAGATGTTGCCCTCGGCGCGGGTGGCCGCCGCCATCATCTCGAACGGCGGAAAGGTCATCCGCTCCTCCTCGTGGATCAACTTGCCGCGCAGCTTCATCCACGCCGGCTCGATGGGCAGGACGGCGGAGCAGCGCAGGTTGCACAGCTCGCACGTCGTGCAGACTAGGAACGTATCCACCATAAATTGATCCCATTCCTCGCGGCCCTCCATAAACTCGCGCAGCCAATACCACTTGCCGCGCGGACTCTGGCTCTCCCAGCCGCGCCCGTAATACTGATCGCACTCCTGGACGCAGTACCCGCACTGGGAGCAGGCGTAGGCGTACCACGCCACATCGCCGGGGATGCCGCGCACGTCGCCCTGGGGCGGCTTTTCGCCCACCTTGGAGACCACGGCGTTGCCGAAGGGGCGGATCAGCGGCTCGAAGGCGTTGGCCAGGATGAGCGCGTTACTGATCAGCGCGCCGCTCCACAGCCCATCCCGCAGGCTGGGCGGCAGTACTTTGCCGGGATTGAGCACGCCGGCCGGATCAGCCAGCGCTTTGAATTCGCGCATCACCTGCGCCCGCTCGCGGCCCAGGATCTTATCCGCCATCTTGGTGTAGTAGAGGCCGGTGGCGTAGGGCCGCCCGCCGTACTTCTCCGCGATGCGGCTGATGGTGAGGGAGAGCGGGAAGACGAAGTTGTAGGTGAATTTGCGCTGGTCGGCGGGGATGAAGCCCAGGATCACGACCTCCGGCTCGCCCTGCGGATTGCGTCCCTTGCGGATGAGGACGCCTTCCTTGACGACGGGTTTGTCCACCTGGCGCTCGACATCGGCCATCATCTGCCCCAGGCCGGAGAGCGGCACGACGACCTCGGCGGGCACGAGGCTCGGCCCCAGGCGCTTGACCGTCATAATGCGGAAGCGCTGATCCCACTCGTGATGGGCGATCTTCTCGCTGAGCAGCTCCGCCTGGCAGCGCTCCGTCGACATTCGCTCGGCGAGCGCGCCGCGCACTTGCTCGGCATCCTCCCGGCGGAAGGCCAGCGTCAGAATGTAGGCGGCGGGCAAGAGCACGCGCTCCTCCGCCGGCTCCCCATGATGGGTGCGCAGCGGCGCGCGGTTCTTCATCTCCGCCATCCGGGGGTTGATGAAGTGCATCGACCAGATGGGCAGATCGGCCTCTATCAGCCCCTCCAGCAGATGTTGTAGCTCGTGCGCGTCGGGGCAACCTAACGAGAGCACGTCCAGCGGCGCATCCGGCTGGATGTTGATCGTCAGTGCGGTGATGATGCCCGTCGCGCCCTCGGCCTCGTAGATCATATCCAGGCCCTCGCCCTCGAAGTGGGCTAACGTGCCATCGCCCAGCACCACGCGCGCGCTGACGACGTTATCGCGGAACCAGCCGGCCTCGTAACCGCCGAAGCCCGCGCCGCCCTGCGCCATCCAGCCGCCCGCCGTCGCCGAGGGGTAGCTGCTGGGGTAGGTGCGGAGCGTCATCCCGTGCTGCTTGAGCGCGCGGTCGGCGTGCTCCCAGACGATGCCGGGTTGGAGCGTCGCGGTCTGCGCCTCCGTGTCCACATCTAACACCTCGTCCATGCGGAAGAAATCGACCACGACGCCGCCCTGCACGGGCAGCACGCCGCCGTAGCCCGACGTGGCCTTGCCGCGCGGGATCAGCGGGACGCCCTCGCGCGCGGCCCACGTGACCAGCGCGATGATCTCCTCCTCCGAGGCCGGTTGCACCACCGCATCGGCCAGGGGATTGCCGATAAGCGGCTTGATCATACTCGGCATCTCGCCCACATCGTGGCTGTAGAGCTTGCGCTCCACCCGCCGGGTCGTCGCCCGGTCGCCGAACAACGCCGTGAGCCAGTTCATCTGTTGCGACGATAATCCAGTCATATCTTGTCCTCCTGGGGGTATAAAGTGACAAAAAATCAAAGCGACAAAGCAACAAAGCAGCAAATGGGCAACCTGTAAGGGCGAGGCACTTGGCTAATGTTGAAACATTGCCCGAAGTTCATCTCCTTGAAGTGTACCTTGATGATAGATGATCTCAGGACAAGTGCCTCGCCCCTTATTTATGATGATGGATTGAGGATCTGGGCCTCTCCGGCCAGCAGATCCGCCACGAAGCCGCGTAATATCTCCATCGCCTGCAAGATGCGCGCGTCGGCGAGGGAATAGTAGATGGAGGCGCCGTCGCGCTCGGTGGTGACGAGGCCGCGCTCGCGCAGGATGCGCAGGTGATGCGAGACCGTCGGCTGCGAGACGTCCAACGCCTCCGTCAGTTGCGTCACGTTGCGCGGCGACTCTGCCACCAGATAGAGCAATCGCAGGCGCTTGGGATCGCCCACGCCCTCGCAGATATAGCGGTGCAACAATTGGATCTCTTCTTCGGTGATGGGTTGCATAGGCACGACCTTTGGGGATAGATTGTTATATTGAAATATATCTATATTTGGATTATAGTGTTGGTCTGGGAAATGTCAAAAAAGAAAAAGCCCCGACAGGTTGAGTTTCCCTGTCGGGGCGTGGTGTGAAGGTGATGCGAATGGAGATCACCCATTTATGTAGGGTTACCAGTCCAGGTCTTCCATATCCTCCCAGTCCGAGGGGATGCTCAACGGGCTCCCGGCCTGAATCTCCAGCTCACCTTCGTAGACG
>JBKHCQ010000347.1:0-4073 GCA_046541755.1 Anaerolineales bacterium
AAATCCACGTGGAAATCGAGTCAACTTATGAAGATTAAGAAAATAATCCGGTAATTAGGAGAGTGTTTATAATTCACCGCCCGGACGTAAACATCCAAGCTCAAAGGGCAAAGCCTCCTTCGGAGGCTGAATCTACGAGCCTGCAAGGCTTTGTTCTTTTAGCGCGGGGACTTCCATCCCCGCGCGAAGAAGGCAAAATTATTACCGAATTAATTTTTAAAGTCCATTAGTTGACTTGCGCTTAGTAGCCGGGGATTTCAATCCTCGGCGCGGGGCGCGGTGGGATCCTTTCCGACGATCAGCCATCGCTCCCGAATGCAAAGACCCGAAAGGTTTTTTCGGAAACCCTTCGGGTCTGATGAACTAGGTTCGTAGCTAGGCACATAACGGAGTGATATGACAAGGAACGCCGCTCTACTACAAAAGGCTCACTCGCTCACTCGCTTACTCGCTTACTCGCTTACTCGCTTACTCGCTTACTCGCTCATTCGCTTACTCGCTCATTCGCTCGATCTGCTCGCGGACCTGCGCGGCCTCGCTCTGCATCTCGGCGAGGCGGTCGCGCTCGCGCTGGACGATGTGGGGTGGGGCTTTTTCGGCGAAGGGACCTCCCAGGCGCTCCTCGCTGGTCGCGATGCGCTCCTGTAGCTCGGTCAGCGACTTTTGCAGGCGCTCGCGCTCCGCCGCCAGATCGACCATGCCGGCCAGCGGCAAGTAGGTGACGATGTCGCCGGTCACCGTGGAGGCGGATTTGTCCAGCGGCTCCGTCGCGGGCACAATCTCAAGCTGGTCGTCGTCCAATCGGGCCAGCGAGCACAACAGCGCCCGCCGCGCCTCGAAGATCGGGGCCAGCTCGCCCGCCGCGATGGTCGCCGCGATGCGTCGCCCGGCCTGGACGTTGTACTCGGCGCGCACGTTGCGGATGTCGCGGATCACGTCCATCAGCGCGGTCATCGTCGCCTCCGCCATTTCATCTATACGGGCGGGATTTTGCAGCGGCCACGGCGCGATGATGAGCGCCGCTCCCTGCTTGGTCGAACCCGGCAGCGCCTGCCAGATCGCCTCGGTGACGAAGGGCATAAAGGGATGGAGCAGGCGCAGCGACGCTTCCAACACGGTGAGCAATACCGCGCGCGGCGTCCTCTTATCGGCATCGTCATCGTACAGGCGAGCCTTGGTGGCCTCGATGTACCAATCGCAGAACTCATCCCACAGGAAATTGCGGATTTGACGCCCGGCCTCGCCATATTGGCAGCGCTCCATCAGATCGAAGACCGCGCCGGCCAGGTGATGGAAGCGGCTGAGAATCCAGCGATCCTCCAAGGTGAGGCGTTCCGGTGCGAGTTCGTCCAAGTCCAGCGGCTCGAACGTCGCTTCATCCTCGAGGTTCATCAGGATAAAGCGCGTGGCCTGCCAGATTTTGTTGGCGAAGTTGCGCGCGCCCTCGATCCGCCGGGGATCTAGGTTCATATCGTTGCCGGGCGAGGAGGAGGTGACCAGCGTGTAGCGCAGCGCGTCGGTGCCGTACTCGTCGATGATGTAGAGTGGGTCGTACTTGTAGGCGTCGGGCATCGATTTGCTGATCTTCTCGCCGTGCTCGTTGCGGATCAGGCCGTGGAGGTAGACGGTCTCGTAGGGCGCGCGCCCCATCAACTCCAGCGAGAGCATCGTCTCGCGCGCCACCCAGAAGAAGAGGATGTCGTAGCCGGTCTCGCGCATATCGGTGGGGAAGAAGCGCTGGAGATCGCGCGCGCTCTCGTCGGGCCAGCCCAGCGTCGAGAAGGGCCACAGCCCGGAGGAGAACCAGGTGTCCAACACGTCCGGGTCTTGGCGGATATGGTCGCTGCCGCAGGCGGGGCAGGTCGCCGGGTCCGCGCTGGGACTCCACTCGTGGCCGCAGTCATCGCAGTACCAGACGGGGATGCGGTGGCCCCACCAGAGCTGGCGGCTGATGCACCAATCGCGGATGTTCTCCATCCAGTGGAAGAAGATCTTCTCGAAGCGTTCCGGGACGATCTGCATCTCACCGGAGCGGACGGCTTCCATTGCCTTGGCGGCCAGCGGCTTGGTCTTCACGAACCATTGCGTGCTGATGCGCGGCTCGATGATCGTGTCGCAGCGCTGGCAGTGGCCCACGGTGTGATGATACTCCTCGATGCGCAGGAGCAGGCCTTCCTTCTTGAAATCTGCGACGATGGCCTGGCGGCAGGCGTAGCGATCCATGCCCGCATAAGGGCCGGCGTTCTCGTTCATCTGGGCCGTGTCGGTCATCACATCGACGGCGCCCAGGTTGTGGCGCTGCCCGATCTCGTAGTCGGTGGGATCGTGGGCCGGCGTCACCTTCACCGCGCCGGTGCCGAACTCCGGTTCCACTGCCGCGTCGGCCACGATGGGAATCTCCCGCTCGATGGCGGGGAGCACGGCGGTCTTGCCGATTAACTCTTGCCAGCGCTCATCGTCGGGATTGACGGCCACGCCCGTATCGCCCAAGATCGTCTCCGGGCGCGTCGTCGCCATTTCGATGAACGCGGCGGCGCCCTCGGCCCAGTGGCCGCTGCCCCATTCGCCCCGCGGGCCGTCCCAGTCGTCGTTGAGGATGGGATAGCGGATCACCCACAGATGACTGTCGTGCTCCTCCGGCGCCACCTCCAGATCGGAGATGGCGGATTCGCAACGCGGGCACCAATTCACCATGTAGGGGCCGCGATAGATGAGACCGCGCTCGTGGAGCGTGTGGAAGGCGACGCGCACCGCGTGGCTCAGGCCCTCGTCTAACGTGAAGCGCTCGCGCTCCCAATCGCACGAGATGCCCAACTTGCGGTGCTGGTTGGTGATGCGCGCGTGGGTTGTCTCCTTCCATGCCCAGCAGCGTTCGATGAACGCCTCGCGCCCGATGTCGTGGCGGGTGAGGCCCTCCTTCGCCAACTCGCGTTCTACTACATTCTGCGTCGCGATGCCCGCGTGATCGGAGCCGGGCAGGAAGAGCGTCTCGAAGCCGCGCATGCGGTGATAGCGCGTCATCAGATCCTCCAGCGCGGCGGTGATCGCGTGGCCCAGGTGGAGGATGCCCGTCACGTTGGGCGGCGGCATCGTGATGCAAAAACGCTCGCCCGCCGGATCGGCCAGCCCCTTCGCGATCATCGTCGCCGGCTTGAAGTAGCCCTGGGCTTCCCACCACTCGTACAATTCCTCTTCGTGTTCTTGCGGCTGATACGTCTTGGATAACTCCATTTTAATCCTCCTGGGAAAAAATTGTTTGCCGTTTTACCGGCAAAAATGTTAGTTTTTACATAGAGTTGCAAATGTCTTGGAGAGCTTACGAGGTACACCTCGAATCAAAAACCCCTGTTTCTCCCAAGTGTATGCTAACTCACGTAGCTCATTATAAGTAATTTCATCTTTATGCGCTTGATGTAATTTTCTGAGAACAAATTTCCCGTCTAATTCATCTATTGCATATTTTGCAATTTTACGCTCTAATTTACTTATAGAAGGTAACTCTTGCTTTGGTCGTTTCAACCAAAAAACAATAACCGACGCGCCGTCGTTGTCTCTTATACGTTCTTGTAACTCCATGATTTCCCAACCCTGTTCACCCATTCTGAAAAGCATAGGATAGAAATCGCCAGAATCTTCATGATCTAGTGAGCGAACAGAACTACGGACAGTCCATTTATCAGAGTATCCTGGCAAAACACGCACGATGATATGAGTGTAATCCCATTTCTGCATAAGTATCCTCCACAATCTTAAAACTGATATAAAAAAGCCTGCCTCGTCGTAGGGACGAAGCAGGCTCCGTGGTACCACCCTGATTCGCCGGCCAGGCCGGCGCGCTCAGTCATCCTCGTTAAGAGGATGCTCGCTGTAACGGGCGAACCCGTAGCGACTTACTTGGTTTCAGTCGCTCGACTCCTGGGCGACCTTCGATGGCGGCGCTGTGGAAGGCTTTCAGCCGATGACCCTCCTCTCTTTCCCAGCTCCGGGACCACCTACTCTTCCCATTCGCCGTCTTTGGCTCATATTGATTGCATTATAAAGCGGTCATTGGAGATTGTCAACTGATCCGCTGA
>JBKHCQ010000348.1:0-4070 GCA_046541755.1 Anaerolineales bacterium
TATCCAGCCGCCGCCTGAGCAAGCGCCTCACGCACCACATCTCGAATCTGGTCAATGCGCAACGGCTTGTCTAAGCAGCGATAAACATCCAACGCCTCGGCCTCCAAGCGGACGCGATGACAGCCGTAGGCCGTCATCCAGATAACGGGAATCTCCCAGCCGGCCTCGACAAGGTGCTCGGTCAGCGCCACGCCATCAATATCCGGCAGGCGCAGGTCAGTGAGGAGCAGATGTAAGCCATTTTCCTCCGCTTCTGACAAGGCCGCTTGCGCATCGGCGACCACGACGATCTCATAACCGTTGCCCATACGTTGCAAAATATCTCTCAGGATAAGACGCAGCCACTTCTCATCCTCCACCACTAAAATGCGTTGACATTCGCGCATATAATATCACCCGATTCACTACCCAATCAATATGCGTACTCACAACCACGGCCCATAACTCATATCCAAGGATACCATAAACAGCCCCTCAAAACGGATGTATATCGTCAGATTGCTTCTGTCTTGAGTTGGAAAGGTTGGGATTGAGTTGGAGGCCCGGCAAACCAAAAGCCCCGATAAGGCTCGCGGGTCTGTCAGGGCTGAGGGCTATTCGAATACCTCAAAAGCTCAAAAGGGAAGGGGTAATCTTACTCCGCGAAGCGATAGCCGACGCCGCGCACGTTGATGACATGCCGGGGGTTCGAGGTATCGACTTCGACCTTCTTGCGCAGGCGATGAATGTACCACTTGATGATCTGCCGGGCCTCGTGGTCCGTATCGGGCCGATAATCGCGCACGATCTCCACCAATTCCGTCGGCGTCACCACGCGATGGGCGTTCTCGATCAGGCAAGTTAGCAAATCGAACTCGCTGGGGGTCAGATCCAACAGCGCCCCATCTTTCTCGGCGATGTGCTTCTTCAAATCGAGGTAAAAAGGGCCGTACTCCAGGACCTCTTGCTGCTCTTCCTCCTGGATGCGCTCGATCTGCGCTTCCTTTTGATGAAACGCGCTCGCCACCGCCTCGCGCAACTCGTCCGGCTGGATGGGCTTGAGCAGATAGCGATCCACGCCCTCGCGGATGGCCGCCTGCGCCGATTCCAAGGAGCCGTGCCCGGTGAGGATGATCACCACGGTCTCCGGCCAGCGCCAACTCAGCGCCTCCAAGATTCGGATGCCGTCCGTGCGCCCGCCTAGTTTGAGGTCCACAATCGCCAGATCAAATGGCGTATCGCGCAACTCGGCCAGCGCCGCCTCGCCGCTATCCACCGAGGTCACCACATGGCCCGCGCGCGTCAACGTCTGCTCCACAAAGTAACGAATGCCGTCCTCATCATCCACAACTAACGTGTGTATGGATTTCGCCATGGTTTATCTCCCCTCAACTTTCGCAAAGATTCATTTGAATTGACGCTCCTATTGTACCAGAAATCAGGCCGGAAGCCATACGGTGAAAGTCGCGCCCGCGCCCGGCTCGCTCTCCACTTCGATGTGGCCGTCGTGCTCCTCGACGATCGAGGCTGTGACATATAACCCCAGACCAAGGCCCTCCGATTTGTTGGTGTAGAAGGCGTCGAAGATTTGAGACAATTCTTCAGGCACGATCCCCACGCCGGTGTCGCTGAAGGTGATCCGCGCGCCATCAGGATCATAGGTGCATGCCGATGTGATCTTCAACTGCCCGCCCTCCGGCATCGCGTCGACGGCGTTGAGGATCAAATTCAAGACGACCTGCTGGATGCGATTGGGCACAAGGCGGATCTCCGGGGCCACGGGCGTCGGCGCCCAGACGACGACCACATCATTAGAGCGGCACTGCTTTTCCGTCAACGTGATGACGCGCTCGATCAGCGCGTTGATGTCAACCGGCTCTTTGTCCTCGGGCCGGGAGCGTCTGTTGAGGTCGCGCAGGTCGGAGACGATCTTGGCGGCGCGCTCCAACTCCTGCGCCGAGACCTCCAGGTAATGAGCTGGGTCTTCGCCCTCGGCCAGCACCTCGCGCGCCAGGCCCAAGGCGCCGATGACGGTCTGGAGCGGGTTGTTGATCTCGTGCGCCAGCGACGCAGCCAGCCGCCCGGTGAGGGAGAGTTTTTCCGCGTGCAGCAACTCCCGCTGGGCCGTCTTGCGCTCGGTGATGTCCTCCACCATCGCGATGGTAAAGGATGGTCGCTCGCTATCTCCGATCACGCCCGAAAAGGTGATCTGGGTGGTGATCTCGTCGCCGTCCAGGCAGATCAACCGCAGTTCGTCGCGATCATAATCGCGCTCCCCGGCCAGCAGCGCGCCGCAATACACTTCGGCCGCCTCCACATCCTCCGAATGCATCAACACCGTGAAGGCCATGCCTTCCAATTCGACCTCACTATAGCCGGTCAATTTTCCCAGCGCGGGATTGCTCGCAAAAATATGACCTCGATCATCGATCAGAGCAATGCCAATCGCTGCGCTATCGAAAATCGCCCGGAAGCGCGCCTCGCTGCGCTGCAAAGCGGCGGTGCGAAGCGCCACGCTGCGCTCCAACCGTTCGGCGTGCCGCTTGATGGCCTGGCGTAGCCGCGCTTGCTGCAACCCAATCGCCAACTGATCCGCGATTTCCTTAAAGGCATCTATCTCACCCGAGGTCAACGCCAAGACATCATCGACCGCCACGTTGAGCGAGCCGAGCAATTCCATCTGTGAGATCAACGGGAAAATGGTGAAGGAACGCACATTCAGCGCCTCCAGATCCGGGATAATGTCCGAATCGACGTCCAGGGTCGCCATATCCTCCACCGTATAGATGCTCCCCTCTTGTAGATGATCCAAATACCACACTTGATCCAACGGCACGCGCTTGTCGGATAGCGCGCGCGTCTCTTTGACGCGGGTATAGGCGCCGAGCAAGATCATCTCCTTCGCCTCGAAATCGAACTCGGTGATGGCGATCTGCACACCGCGCCTGACCTCGCGCAAATAAGGGAGCACGGTGGTGGCAATCTCTTTGGCAGAGAGCGCGGATAAGATCGCCCGATCAGTCCGATGGAGGATTTCCAGGCGCTCGGCGTAGCGGCGCAGCGTTCTTTGCACCAACTTCCGATCGGTGATGTCCTGAAAGACACCAATCGCGCCAGCGATCTCCCCGGCCTCATTATAGATCGGCGCCGTGTTTACCAACAGACTACGTTGCTGGCCATCAGGCCAGGTCATCGTCAACTCCTCCTCGCGCACCACATCCCCATCCAAGGCCGAACGGGTCAAGGGGAGATTTCGGGGATTATAGGGACGTCCATCTGGATGATGGAAGTCAAACACCTCGTGTTCGGGATAGTCCTCACCATAGGGCACAGGACGTTGATAGATCGCCTCGGCGACAGGATTAGCCCGCAGCACGCGCGCCTGTGCGTCCGTCACGACGATGCCCTCCGGCGCGTGCTCAATGACCGCGTCAAGCTGTGCGCGCTCGGCCTCTAACTCGCGACGGATCTGCTCGCGCTCGGTGACGTCTAACATCACCAAGATCGCGGCGATGAGGCGCTCCCCATGATCGGTGACCGGCGCGGCGCCGGCCAAGATTGTGCGTGTTTCGCCATCAACCCTTCGAAGACAGAGCTTCTGACGCTCGACAACCTCCCGTTGCTCCAAGGCCCGCACCAACGGGCGCGCCTCCCGCGCCAGCGACGTGCCATCTGGATGGACAAAGAAATAATCCTCCGTCTTTTTCCGCACATTCTGGGAGGGAGCCGCGCCCAAAATCTGCTGGGCGATGGGATTGGACATCATAATGTCGCCCTCGGCATTCACCACGATCACCCCCGCCGGCATCGTCTCCAGGAGCGCGTGGATGAGATTCTCGCCATCCTCCGCCTCGCGCGTGGCGCGGCGCAACTTCTCATGCTGGGTCTCGAGCCGGCCCAGCAAGCGTTGGCATTCATCTCGCTGCACATCGACCATCGCTTCGACGCTGTCGAAGGCGGCCAACTCCGCGCCCAGTTCCTGGAGCAACGCCCGTTCTTCTTGCGCCCCATCCTTAGATTCGAGACACGATTGGAGTTGGGCCAAGATCTCCCGCATCCGCACGACACGACGGCTCACATCCAGATCATTC
>JBKHCQ010000349.1:0-4063 GCA_046541755.1 Anaerolineales bacterium
TCCCAATCTTCTAGGGCGGCCCCTTGCCCATCTGCTCCATCTTCTCCATCTGCTCTATCTGCTCTATCTGCTGACCCAATATAGTCCCGGAAAAAATGTCCGGGGACTAAAAGCAAGATTATGACACCCTTACGCGGCATCTTGCCGTGGATACGAGAGCATCCCGCCTACACGGCCCTGCGCCAGCGGGTCCAGGCCGGCGAATCGGTCACGCAACCGCTGATGATCCCCGCGCGCCCCGCCGTGTTGGCCGCGCTGATCGCGGATCAAGAGCAGCAGCGCCCCACCCTCATCATCGTCCCCGATAGCGACCAGGGCCGTCGCCTGCGCCAGGCCCTGCGCCTCTGGCTGGAAGATGATCCTCCGCGCCTCTTCGAGTTCCCCGAACCACCGACGATCTTCGATGAGCACGCGCCCTGGCCGCCGGAGGTGATTTTAGATCGCGTGCAGGTGTTGGCGCTTTTGACGCTGCATCGTATGGGCGTCGCGACTAGCCCCACACCCAGCTCTCCCCCCATCATCGTGACTTCGGCGCGCGCCCTGATGCACCGCACCCTCCCCTATCGGCAATTCCGCAAGGCCGCGCGGCGCCTGCGCGTCGGCGAGCGCGTCGCGCCCACCGAACTGGCCCGGCACGCCACCGCCATCGGCTACGAGCCGGTGAGCATCATCCAGGCGCCGGGACAGATCAGCCGGCGCGGCGGCATCTTAGATCTCTACCCCGTCCAGGCGCGGATGCCCTATCGCCTCGAGTTCTTCGGCGACGAGATCGACACCATTCGCGCCTTCGATCCCGAAACGCAGCGCTCGACGCCGGACGCGCGCGTCCCCGAGATCTGGCTCACGCCCGCGCGCGAGGCGCTGCCGGGCGATGGCGAGCGCGCCGCGACCGCGCTGCATCGGCTCCTGCACACGGCGGAAAAGACAAACTATCCGCCGCCGGAGCTGCGCCAGCAAATCGAGCGGCACATCGAGCATCTCGCCGCCGGGGCCGCCTTCCCCAGCCTGGAAAGCTACCTGCCCTACATTTATGAGGAGGAGCAGACCCTGCTCAACTACTTTCCCCATCTTCCAGAGGATGGTTTCCTAGTCGTCGACAATTTAGACCGGCTCTCGACCCATTGGCTCAAGTTGGAACAGCAAGCCATCCGCCACCGGGAGCGAGCGGCCCAGCGCCTAGCCGAGGAGCAAGGGCGTCAGCGCGTGATGGAACAGCCTCACAGCTACGCGCGCTGGGCGTCGATCCGCCAACTGCTCAACCAGCGCGCCACCTTCCAATGGTCGCGCCGGGGACGGCGTTCGCGCGCTGACGCCGCCGCGAGCGTCGATCCGCAGGCGCTGGAGAGCGCGTTCACGGCGGAGCCGCACTTCGCGGGCCGCCTGCCCGAAGCGCTGGGGCGCGTCCGCCAGTGGGTCAACCTGGAGGATCGCGTCGTCATCGCCAGCCGGCAGGCCGTGCGCCTGGCCGAGCTGTGGCGCGAGTTCGATCCGCCGCCGGTTCTGGAGCGCCTGCCCGCCGCGCCGGAGCAGCCGGTCGCCTTTGTGCAGTGCGCCGTCCCCGGCGGCTGGCAACTGGAGATGGGCGACGGAACGACCGTCCGTCACCTGCTCACAGATGAAGAGTTGTTCGGCTGGCGGCCGCCGGAACCGCGCCGCAAGTCCCGGCGGCGCGTCGCCGCGCCAGAGTTCGACGTCTCCGAGCTGACGCCCGGCGATACCGTCGTCCACGAGGATTACGGCGTGGGCGTCTTCCGGGGCCTCGTGATCCGCGCCGTCGATGAGATCGAGCGCGAGTATATCCAGGTGGCCTACGCGGAAGATGACCAGCTCTTCGTGCCCGTCGACCAGGCGGATCGCCTGACGCGCTACGTCGGCGTCGAAGGGCACCGCGAGCAGCTCAGCCGCTTGGATAGCGCGCGCTGGCAGCGGGTCAAGGCGCGCACCCAAGAGGCCGCCGACGAGTTGGCCGACGATCTGCTCGATCTCTACGCGGCGCGGCAGATTATGCAGGGCTACGCCTTCAGCGCCGATACCGATTGGCAGCGGGAGTTAGAAGCGGCCTTCCCCTATCAGGAGACGGAGGATCAACTGCGCGCCATCGAGGCGGTCAAGCGCGATATGGAGCAGTCCCGCCCGATGGATCGCCTGATCTGCGGGGACGCGGGCTACGGCAAGACGGAGGTCGCGTTGCGCGCCGCGTTCAAGGCCGCGATGGACAACAAGCAGGCAGCGATGCTGGTGCCGACCACGGTGTTGGCCCAGCAACATCACCAGACCTTCATCACGCGCTTGGCCTCCTACCCCGTCCAGGTTGAGCTGCTCTCCCGTTTCCGCACCGGCGCGGAGCAGCGCAAAGTCATCCACGGCCTGCGCGAGGGCACGGTCGATATCGTCATCGGCACGCATCGCCTGCTCCAAAAAGATATTGCGTTCAAGGATTTGGGCCTGGTCATCATCGATGAGGAGCAGCGCTTTGGCGTCGCGCACAAGGAGCGGCTAAAGCAGATGCGCACGCAGGTGGATGTGCTCACGTTGAGCGCCACGCCGATCCCGCGCACGCTCTACATGGCGCTCACCGGCGCCCGCGACATCAGCATCATCGAGACGCCGCCGCAGGAGCGTGTGCCGATCACCAACTACGTCGGCCCCTACGATCCGCAACTCGTGCGGCGCGCCGTGCTGCGCGAGATCAACCGGGGCGGGCAGATCTTCTACGTCCACAACCGCGTCGAGACGATCCGCAGCGTGGAGAAGCGCCTCCAAAAGATCGTGCCGGAGGCCACGATTGGCGTCGCCCACGGCCAGATGCGCGAGAACAAACTCAGCGAGGTGATGTTGGAGTTCACGGCGGGCAAAATTGATCTTCTGCTGGCGACGACCATCATCGAAAGCGGGCTGGACATTCCCAACGCGAACACGCTCATCATCGAGCACGCGGACCACTTCGGGCTGGCGCAGCTCTATCAACTGCGCGGGCGCGTGGGACGCGGCAATCGGCGCGGCTACGCTTACTTCTTCCCCAGCCGGCGGATGAAGTTGGAGGCGCAGGAGCGGCTGGAGGCGTTGCAGGATACGACGAGCATCGGCGGCGGCTTCTCCATCGCGCTGCGCGATCTGGAGTTGCGCGGCGCGGGCGAGCTGTTGGGCCGCCAGCAACACGGCCACGTCGCGGCGGTGGGCTTCACGCTCTACACGCAGATGTTGGAGCGCGCGGTGGAAAAGCGCAAGGCCGAGCGCGCGGGTCAGCCCCCGCCGCCCCCGCCTATCGGCACGATCACCATCGACCTGCCGTTGGCCGTGGGCCTGCCGCCCGACTACATCGACGACGCCAAGCTGCGACTGCGGCTCTACCGGCGGCTGGCCGCGATCCGCCACGCGAGCGAGATCGATCAGTTCGCGGAGGAGTTGCGGGATCGCTTCGGCCCGCTGCCAGAAGAGGCGCAAAATCTGATGTACCAGCTTGAACTCAAGGTGCTGGCGCGCAACGCCCACATCCCCAACATCGCCATCCAGAGCCAGCAGATCACGCTCCAGCCGGAGTGGGATACGGAGATCGATCCACCACAGATCGCGCGCCTGCGCCGGCAGATAAGCGACCGCGCGCGCCTGGGCCGCAATCACATCTGGTTGGCGCTTACGCCGGATGAGGCGGTCTGGCGCGAGAATCTCCTCGAGGCGCTGCGCATCCTGGCGCGGTGGCGGCAGCAGGTCGGAGGCGCGCCAATGGTTGAAACCATCGGCTGATATCTAAAGTGCGTTAAAACGCACTAGTACAGCGCGGCAAAAACAGCAGTCTTGAGGTGCAACGCACTTTTGACCCTCTCACTAGACATATACTGCATCAGACACAACTGTTACTGAAGTCTAAGTGCAATGCACCTTGAGATGCCTGACTACGAACAAATCTAGCCAGATGACCAGGGCGAAAAACGTTCACATGACCAACCCATTTCCCGCTTTTTTCCCCTATAATAGAAGAGATACAAATAGCCCAAAGCCAAACAATCATAACTTGCAACTTGTAACTTGTAACTTGTAACTTGTAACTTGTAACTTGTAACTT
>JBKHCQ010000350.1:0-4060 GCA_046541755.1 Anaerolineales bacterium
CAAGCGTTCGTTTGTAGTTAGGTATCCGCCGCGCGATGAAATGGGGCGCCGTTGTGACCTATGAAAGACGCCACTCCGCTCAAGCCCACAGGCCCCGCTCCGAGGCTTACTACGAACGAGTTGGAAGATTTACATTTAGGAAATCCCCCTAAACAGATGCGACGCACCTCAAGTCAAGGTGCGTCGCATTTTGGTGCTGCGGTAATTATGTCGCAGTGGCCGGGCGGCTCTTCTTCGCCGTGAGCAAGGATACGCCCACCAGCACCACAAAGCTGAGCGGGATCGAGACGATGCCGGGTTGGTTGATGGGCATCGGCGCATTCGCCGGGTTGAGGCCGTAGCGCGTCCACATATCGGGGCTGAGCAGAATCAGGCCCACGGAGGCGATGATGCCGACCAGGATCGAGGCGATGACGCCCTGAGCCGTGGTCTTCTTCCAGAACAGCGTCAGCAACAGCGCGGGGAGATTGGCCGAGGCGGCCACGGCGAACGCCCATCCCACCAGGAACGAGACGTTAATATCACGGGCGCCGATGCCGAGCACAATGCCGATGACGCCGACCACCACCGCCACGATCCGCCCGGTGCGCACCTTCGCGTCGTCGGAGAAGTCGCGGCGGAGCAGGTTGCCCAGCAAATCGTGCGCCACCGCGCCCGAAGCGGCCATAATCAGGCCCGAGACGGTCGCCAGCACGGTGGTGAAGGCGATCCCGGAAATCATCGCAAAGAGCACCTCGCCGAAGCTGCGGGCCAGCAGCGGCGCGCTCATATTGCTGGTCTCCGGATTCAGCGCGCCGCTCGCTACCGCGCCCACGCCTAAATAAAGGGTGAGGATGTAGAAGAGGCCAATCCCGGCGATGGCGACGATGGTGGATTTGCGGGCGGCGTCGGCGCTGGCGACGGTGTAGTAGCGGATGAGGACGTGCGGCAGGGCCGAGGTCCCCATAAAGAGCGCCAACATCAGCGAGATGAAGTTCAGCCGATTGAGCAGCGTTGTGGTCCGCGGTTCGCCAGGCTGCGGTTCGAGCGGGAACATCAAGCCCGGCCGCATAAAGGTCGCGCCGGCGACGGGGGCCGTGTAGTGAATCGTGACCTGCTCCCCGGTCTCGGTGGTGAAGGCGACGTTGCGCGGGCGCTGCACGACGGTATCCTGGTTCGAGAAGACGCTCACCAGCCGCACCGGATCGAGGGGGCCGGTGCTGTCGCCGTAAGCGGCGGGCAAATCGGAGACCCCGCCCATCTGCCGGAGCCGATTCGCGGCATCCTCTGGCGCGCCGTTGACCAACACCGTGCCATCGGGAAGCACGGCCCGGAACTGCGTCTCCATCAGGCGCAGCGTCCCATCGGCGGCGGTCTCTAGCCGCCACCAATCCTCGATGCGGATGTGCGGCTGCCCCTCGACCTGCTCGACCGTCCATGCCTCGCCTGGCCCAGTTTCGGCCGCGAAATATGGCGTCCGCCCCTTGATGTTGCCCGTGTATCCGCCGGTGTCCTCAGCGATGGCCGGTATCAGCCGCGACACGCGATAGAAGACCGCGCTTTCCTCTCCCGTGTATCGATCCAGCACCGCGTGCCGTCCCACCATCCGCGCATCGTCCCACGGCAGGCGCAGGTCGTCGCCCGCCATCTCGACGGCGACTTCGGTATAGCGATAGCTTTCCAATCCGGCCACACCCTCTTCCAAGGGCTGATCAGTGGTGCTCACGCCGCGCAGGAGGACGGCCAGCGTGAGGATCGCGGCAAACGTCAGCAGCAGACCGCCGTTGAAGAACTGCACCCAGGTTGTGGAGGTCATCCCGCCGCTGGCCACAATCAAAATCACCACGCCGCCGACGATGATCACGCCCCAATGGTGGGGGATGCCGAGCAGCGGCTCCACCAGCACGCCCGCGCCCACCATCTGGGGGATCAGGTAGAAGAGCGAGACGACGAGGACGCTCAAGCCCGCCGCCAGTTGGATGCCCGGATGCTTGAAGGTGCTGTTCAGCGCGTCGGGGAAGGTGAATGTGCCCCGCCGCTTCATCGGCTCGGCGATGACGAACAGGGCGATGATCCATCCCGCCAGGAAGCCGATGGAGTAGAGGAAGCCATCGTAGCCGAAGAACGCGATGAGGCCGCAGATGCCCAGGAAGCTCGCCACCGACAGATACCCGCCGGCGAAGGCGATGCCATTGATCATCCACGGAACGGAGCCGTGGGCGACGAAGTAACCGCCGACGCCCCGCGCCCGGCGGCTTGTATAAGATGAAATTGCCAACACAATGCCTACGAAGATCACAAAGACTGCGATAGCCATTTATCTCTCCTGTGTCCCGGTGGACTGCGAGGCTGCGCCTGGGGGCGGAACCCGGCAGAGATGATTGTAAATCACGGCGAAAATGACCGCGATGATGATCAACCCCATGCCATAGGTCACGGCCAAGTTCAATCCAAGCACGGCGCGCACGCCCATCCATGTGGGCTGAAACACACTGAGCGCTACGAACCCCGCATACACGAGCGAGTATAAAATTGCCATGCGAATGCCGATTCTCGTCTTGCGCTGCTCGAATGCTGCTTCGGTGCTGGTTGCTTGCTGATTCATAGAACCTCCTTATCTCCTTACTGTGTACTGTACTGTTTACCCGGCTATATGACGATAGGTTCATTATAGTAGCATGATTCATAGTGGTTACAAACAAAACTCGGAGGCGGGGACGCCGGAATCATCTCAGGAGTGGTTTCGGGCGCGGGGCGGGCTAATTTTGCGGCGGGATGGGAATCCGCTCGATTTTGGGGGGCTGCCCCGGCGTCAACACCAGGTGCGCCACCGACGGGGCATCCGGCGCGTTGAAGTATGAGGTCGCCATCGCGGCGCCGGGATTGACGACCAGCACGCCATCGCGGCGGGTTGTGTAGAAGATGTGCGTGTGCCCGAAGACGATCACATCCGCCTGCGGGAAACGTCGTAAGAGCGATTGGACTATCGCCTCGGTGTAGGCGGGGAAGTTCCCGCGTCCCCGGAGACCGCGCCACGCAGAGCGCGCCTTCCACAGGCCAGTGATGAGCGGCCCAAGCTGATGGCCGTGCGTCACCGCGATGCGATGCCCCCCCGCGTCCACCGTTATGCTCTCCGGCAGCGAGCGCCCGCCGCCGGAGCCATCCAGCAGATGCAGGTTGCCGCGCACAGCGTGGACCGGCGCCAGCTCCCGCAGTGGATCTAATGCCCATGGCTCATCCACATCGCCGGCGTGGAGGATCAAATCCACGCCGCGCAGGGCCGCGAGCACCGCCGGCGAAATCTCCGGCGCGCGATAGGGCACGTGCGTATCCGAAAGTAAGCCGATCCGCATAGGCGTCATGGGGGTTCCAAAGAAAAAGGCCACCTAAATGGCGGCCTTTAACTAGAAAAATCTGGGGATGTGATCGGCTTGCTCTTAGGCGCCCATCTTCTTTTCGACGTAAGCCACGGCATCGCCGACGGTCTTGATCTCGCGCGCGTCCTCGTCGGGGATCCGGCCGCCGAACTCATCCTCGAAGCCCATGATCAACTCGACCAAATCCAAGGAATCGGCCTCGAGATCCTCGCGAAAATTGGAATCGGGCGTCACCTTATCCTCTTCAATCGCCAGAATATCGACAATGATCTCTTGCACTCTTTCAAAAATGGCGTCGTTCATAATTATCTCCCTTTATCTCCTTCCAATTGCCAGCAATTGAGATTTGATTTAAAGATAGCTTGGGTGCGTCTGGGTAACATTCACATGTCAGGTTATTCTATCCCTAGCCAGGCCAAAAGTCAAGATTTTGCGGGGGGGGGCAAACGAAGCAGTTCCAAGGTGTCTGAGATGCATGAGGTTGTGTGCTAAACGACTTGACACGCACATCAACCCCAACTTCGTTTGCCTTGAACTTAGTTAGACTCGTTCCAAGGCAACGAGAGCGATTTTCCCAGTCAAGCTGCTTCGAATTCCCGGGGGTAGGGCAGATTAGGGGCAGTTCGGGCCGCCGTGAAAATTTATGGTATGATGAAGGGGTTGGTGGTGGGATGCTGGCAGTTAGATATTACAGTTAGATATTA
>JBKHCQ010000351.1:0-4050 GCA_046541755.1 Anaerolineales bacterium
GTCGTCCGCGAGTACATCGCCGCTTTGATCCCCACTGGCACGCTCTTCGAGTGGTACTGGTCTTCCGAATGGACGACGCCGCCTCAGGGCGATGCCAACGACGCGCTCAAGCCGTTGGTCTTCTACGCCGAGATGGACCCGGCCTTCGAGACCGATGACCTGGACAAGCATCTGGCCGCCCAACACCTCTATTTTTGGTCCCACGCATTCGCCGGGCCGGACGCCTGCGAGGGCGATGATTGCTTAGAGATGACCCGCGTGCTCTCCAAAATGCACGATCAGCAACTGGCGGACGTGATGGACGCCGATTGCTATTGGACTCAGGACGGCGGGCAGTCCACCGCGACGCCGCAGGACGACACCTACCACGCCGTGTGCGCGTCCGACTGTGTGCGCCTCACCGCCGCCGCCATCGAGGGGCCGTTGGACGTGACCGGCACCCTCTACATCGACGCGCCCTACATCTTCGAGGCCAGCATCACCCCCGTTACCGCGACGACGCCCATCACCTACACCTGGACGCCCACACCGACCAACGGCCAGCATCACGCCACCGCCCAATATCAATGGGAGACGCCCGGCGCTTACACCGTCACGCTGACAGCGGAGAATTGCGGCGGCCCGGTCGCCGCGCCCGCGCGTGAGGTGACTATCGAAGAACCACCCTACCGCATCTACCTGCCGCTGACCTTGCGCAACAACTGACGCCAAACACTGTCGGAGCAAATCAGAGGCAATGCAAAAGTGCGTTGCGCTCACAGGACTGAAATGTGACCTATCTACCGGACAGTTTTATGCCTCTATCTCAGCAGATTAAGCATATGGAGCAGATGGATAATCAGATGGTCTAATTAGCACAGAATTGCCGGGGATTTCCCCAAAGATCCGCAGAGAAATAACTTCCTTCTATCTTCTATACCTCTTTGTGTTTTCTTTGTGAGATTTGTGAGACTTTAGACCTGAATCGAAATCTAATCCGCTTACATCTGCTCTATCTGCTCTATCTGCTGATTAAGAGTGGTCTTGGAAAAAGTGTCCGATAGCTAGAAATGTGACTACATTTATCTTCGTAGGGAGGCCAACCATGAGGGCTAAACATCTATTCCGCACAACGCTGATCATCAGTGTATTGATCCTGGCGACGACGGCCTGGCTGGCGATGGACGCCTCAGGCGCGCCGCTCTCGCCGGAAGATATTGTGCAGCGCGCCCGCCAGCGTGTCGAGGCGGCCGGCAGCTATCGCTTCACCGCCGATGTGGAGCAGACGATGATCCCGCGCCCGCTGCCGGAGATGATCGGGCAGCGCTCTGAGCGCTTCGATCTGCGCCTGGAGGGCGAAGCTTTAGCGCCTGACTACGCGCGCGTGGCGATCAGCGCGGAAGCGGCGGCGGATATGCCGCCTGTGACGTTACTCCAGACGGAAGAAGGCGCCTTTATCCAGACCGAGGGCGAACTCCAACCCGCCGAGAATCCCTACGCGATGGCTACAACGACTGGCGATTACCTCAACTTCTTGGCCGCCGCGAAAAACATCCAGCCTGTGGATGCGGCGGCGGCCAAGAGCGCCTTTACCTTCGAGATCGACGGGCAGCGCCTGGCCGAGTTCCACCGCGAGCAGACGGAAGCCGCGCTGCGCGCCAGCGGCGCGCTCCCCGACCAAATCGCGTTGGATCTCTCCCCTTCCCTGGTGAACACCACCGGCAGCGGCGAACTCTGGCTCGATGACGCCGGCCTGCCTCGCAGGCTGATGCTGAATATCGAGCAGCCAGAGGTGAGCCGCGAGTATAGCTCGCGCGCCCACATCGTGATGGACTTCTCCGATTATGGCGAAGTGCGCGCCGTCGCGAAGCCCGTGCAGGACGCGGACGGCGCGTGGCGTTTGGAGATGACCTCCCTTGGATCGACCGCGCAGGGCATGGCAGAACATCCCCGCCCAGGCGTGGATTTCGCCGCCTTGCTTCAGCCGGATTTCTTATGCGCATTAGCCTTGCTGTCCGTCTCATCATTGCTCGTCGCGCTTTATCGCCGCTACCGACGCCAGACCTACGCCGTCATTGCCGCGTTGGTTATCCTGTCGACCGTCTTCTCTCCTCTCTTGCAATCGTTGCGCACGGCGCACTTCTTCGGGACAGTCTCCCCCGCCCTGGCCGCCGCGCCATCGGCGGCTGAACCCGCGCTGGTGGATGAGCACCTCGACCTGCCCCGCGCCGCTTCATCCACCAATACCAGTGATCCCGACATCTACTGCGGCAGCGGCGACCCCAACACGGATACCGACGGCGACGGCATCAGCGACCGCGACGAGAACTGCCTGGGCACTGACTACGCTCACGCCGACAGCGACCGCGACGGGATTACCGACACACTCGAACTGGACGGCCTCGAGTGGCCGGCGGGCAGCGGGCGGATGTGGTACGGCGATCCGTTCAAGGCCGACACCAACGACGACGGCCTGCTCGATGCCTACGAGTGGCCCGAACCCTACGGCGCAGCGCCCGAATGGGACATCGACGGCGACGGCGTGCCCAACCCCTGGGACGATGACAGCGATGGCGACGGCGTGCCGGATGGCGTCGATCTGACGCCCTACGTCTACACCGAGTACGTCGAAAGCTTCTCGCTCAGCACACAGAGCGGCGAATTTGACGGCTACGCTTTCATCGAAATCCAAGTACAGCCGCAGAACCCCGATCACCTGCGCTACTCCCTTTCGACGCTGGATTGGCCCTACGACGACCTGGGGCAGATTCGCGACCTGGACAACTCCACCGAAGATCTCCGGCTCACGCCGTTGCTCGAAATCAAGACCGACGTCGCGCCCGACAAGGCGTTGGCCGCCGAGTATGGCGTTACCGTCTTTGAAAACGAAGACGCCGCCGATGCCGCCTACACCCTCTATGCCGCGCTCTTCCCGATGGACGATGGCGGGCGCATCACGGCCTTCGCCGCCAAAGTGGCCTACGAACCCGAAAAGCTGGATGAGATCCGTTGGGAGGAGACGCGCCTGGTGTGGATCGCCCAGATGGAAAATGACACCTGGTCGCCCTTCGCCTATGATAAAAAAAGTGGCCGGCGCCAACGCCACATCATTGTGGAAACCCTGCCGCTCAACACCTACGTCGACACGTTCCGCGTCACCGGCCTCCAGATCAGCATCGGGCGAGAGTTCGAGAGCGCGATCTTGGGCACGCCGCAAGCGCCCAACGACGACCGCGCCCTCTTCCAGGCCGCGCTGGCCGTCGGCGCGACCTTTATGAGCTACCAGACGCCCACGCTCGGCGAGGTGATCGACCGCTTCGCCAACCCCGATCCCAACGCCGATCCGCTGCACACCTGGGGCCTCCATCCCGCCGACGTGACCGAGGATGCCCCCGTCACCTACGCCAACCGCGATGAGGGCATGATCGAGACCAATCGCCGCCTGCGCGATTTCCTGGATCGGCACGGCTACGGCCACGACAGCCACCCTTCGCTCCTGACGCTGATGCAGGAGCAGGTCGGCGTCTGGGCAATGGGCGAAGGCGAATCCGCCGAGATCCCCGCCGACTTCAACCTGAATTTGAACAACGTCGCGCTCGCCACGCAGCGGACGGTCAAGCTCACCACCTATGAATATGAGGATAGCGACTGGCAGCCCCTGACGGTCGCGGACACCCTGCACCTGATGCAGGAGCGTTATGACACCGAGAGCCTGGAGCCGGTGCGCGATGGCCTGGCGGACGACTATCCCGATTTGACCACCACCGATCTCCAGGCAACGGTGCTCACCTTCTACACCGCCTGGCTTAATGGGCGCAACAAAGTCAGCAAAGTGGATGGCGACGACCTCTTCGATCCCGCGCCAGGCGACCTCGACCAGCAGACCTACGACGCCGTCCACCTCCCCGCGAGCAAATACGACAACCTCTCCGCCTACCTGCTCGAAGCCGCCGAGTTGGGTGAACCGGGCAGCGGCTTCCGTCTGGGAGGCTCACCGGCCCAGGCGTGGGAATACCAACGCGCCCACGCGCCGAAGGTGGACGCCTTCAGCTTCGCGCCGGTGGAGATGGC
>JBKHCQ010000352.1:0-4048 GCA_046541755.1 Anaerolineales bacterium
ACGCTTCTTCAGACGCTTCTTCAGAGGGAAACAGAGACGCCCCCTCACATGATGGAATGATGTGCAAATCATCCCAATCGGTTATTGTCACAGCCGCGCCGATGGTTGAAACCATCGTCTGATATCCAAAGCGCGTTAAAATGCACTGAGGTTACTTTCTCGATCAGTTTTTTAACCCGCTTTTAACGGGTTGGGGTATCAGCGGGCGGCCAAGCGCAAAAGCTTTAAGGACTCTACTGAAAGAACTCTAAAAATCCGATTTTTTAGAAATTTACTACTAGATGTAGGTTTTTCGCGCGTGAATTTCATATATGTAGTAGGTTGCGTGCGTAAAAATCGGATTTTTGCCCTTTTTTCAGGGGAATCTTTAAGACACTAGCCAAATCTCATCTAATCTTCGCGATTCGCCATTCAACTTCATCATTCAAAATTCATCATTCATCATTCAAAATTCTTTATTCCTGAAGGAGGCAAAACAATATGCGCAGAGGAATTGTAAACAAGTTGACGCCCTACCTCTTTCTGCTCATCCCACTAGCCATCTACCTCCTCTGGGTCATCGGCCCGATGTTCTACACCTTCTACCTGAGCCTGACAAAATGGGATGGATTGACTCAGCCGATCTTCATCGGTCTCCGAAATTATGAAAAACTTTTCCAAGATCCGGTCTTCTACATCTCGCTGAAAAACAACCTGCGATGGATCGCGAGCTTCATCACCATCCCCGTCGTGCTGGGGCTGGGATTGGCCGTCGCGCTCAACCAATCCATCCCCGGCGCCAAGTTCTTCAAAGCCAGCTTCTACTCGCCGATGGTGCTCTCCCTAGTCGTCTGCGGCCTGATCTGGTCGTGGATGTACCACCCGGCCAACGGCCTCATCAACTCGGCACTGCGCGCCGTCGGCTTGGATTCGCTGGCGCAGGGGTGGTTAAGCAATAGAGATTTGGTCATGTGGGCCATCATCGTGGTCGCCATCTGGCGCCAGGTCGGCTACGTGATGATCCTCTACTTAGCCGGGCTGCAAAGCATCGATCCCGAACTCATCGACGCCTCGCAGGTGGATGGCTGCACCGGCTTCCAATCCTTCCGGCACATCATCCTGCCGCTGCTGGCCCCGGTAACCGTGATCGTGATCGTCATCAGCATCATCGATTCGCTCCGCGCCTTCGATCTGGTCTCCGTGATGACGCGCGGCGGCCCCTACAACTCCTCCAGCGTGCTGGCCAACTTCATGTACATCGAGGCCTTCAACAACTACAAGATGGGCTACGGGGCATCGATTGCCGTCATCCTCTTCCTCATCAGCATGGTCTTCATCTTCCTCTACCTGTGGCAAGTGCTCAAAGACGAGATGGAATACTAAGGGAGCGATATCATGAATGCAAAATCTAACAAAACGTTCTTTGACTCCCCCTGGAAGGTGCTGGTTTTCTGCCTGCTGATCTTGGCGACCCTTCTGTGGCTGATCCCGATGATGACGGCTCTGGTGACCTCCGTGCGCACCAACGATGATATGCTCATCAATGGCTTCTGGTCATTCCCCAAGGAGATCACTTTAGAGAACTTCAAAACCGCGTGGACGCGCGCGGGCCTGGAAAAATACCTCGTCAACAGCTTTGTGATCACGCTGCCGGCGCTCATTGGCACGCTCCTCCTCTCCTCACTCTCCGCCTACGCCTTAGCCCGCTTTAGATTCACCGGCAACCGCCTCGTCTTCCTCCTCTATGTCGGCGGGATGATGCTCCCCTTCCAGGTGCTGATGCTGCCCGTCTTCCGGCTCACCGACGCCCTGGGCCTCTACGATACCTACACGGGCGTGATTCTCTTCCACACCGCCTTTCAATTGGGATTCTGCACCTTCTTACTGCGAAACTACATGCGCACCATTCCCAACGAGATTCTGGAGGCCGCGCGGATCGATGGCTGTAGCGAGTTCCGCATCTGGTGGCAGATTATGATCCCGCTGGTGATGCCCGCGCTGGCCGCCGTCGCGACGCTGGAATTCACCTGGATCTTCAACGACTACCTCTGGGCCATCGTCCTCCTCCGCAGCGACCACCTCAAGCCCGTCACCGCCGGCCTGGCCGTCCTGCAAGGCCAGTACGTGATGGACTGGACCGTGATCGTCGCCGGCGCGCTCTTGGCCACAATCCCCACCGTCGCCGTCTTCATCTTCTTGCAACGCTACTTCATCGAAGGCCTGACGTTGGGCGCCGCAAAATAAAACACAAGCCCTCTTCAATTTCAATAAAAAACAAGGCTGTGGGGGAAGTTGATCTAATCCCCTACAGCCTTGTTCTTAGGACGTAAACCTTGTTGCCTCAAACGTCACGCAATGGCGACAACTACTGGGCTTTTCAGGTATTCGTCGGGTGCAATCGTGCTATCCCCACTTGCAACCTAGTGACGACGTAAAACAGGTCTGCGACCCCCACCAACACGCGCATCTGCGCTGCTTTTAGGGCCGCTTAGGGGGATGTCCGGCAAAATCCGAAAGAACCACACTACGGTAGAGACGCAAGATTTTGCGTCTCTACCTGCAGCTATCCTTTCTTCTTCTGACGATAGACGAACCGAATGGGTGTGCCAGGGAAAGAGAAAGCGTCGCGAATGCGATTCTCCAGATAGCGCTTGTAAGAGAAGTGCATCAACTGTGGATCGTTGACGTCAAAGGCAAACGTCGGCGGGGCGACATCTATCTGGGTGGCGCGATAGATGCGCAGGCGGCGACCGCGGCGATTGGGCGGGGCGTGTTCCGCCATAGCGTTGAGGATAAGGTCGTTGAGCCGTCCGGGATCAAGGCGATGGTAACGCGCATCGTAGACATCTAACGCCGTGGGAACGACGTGCTCAACCCGGTAACCGGTCAGCGCGGAGATAAAGAGCACGGGGATGAAATTGAGAAAGCGGAGTTTATACCGCACCTGCTCCTCTAAATCGGAGCGAATCTCGCGCATGTAGGGCGTGGCGATATCCCACTTGTTGACGAGGGTGACAGTGCTCACGCCGGCGTCGGAAATCATTCCGGCGATGTGGGTATCCTGCGAGGTGACGCCCTCGTTCGTGTCGACCATCAACAGCGCCACGTCGGCGCGATGAAGCGAGCGCGCCGCGCGCAGCACGCTGTACCTCTCCACGCCGGGATCGATCTTGCCGCGCCGCCGAATGCCCGCCGTATCGATCAGGACTAACGTGCGATCTCCCCAGCTCATCTTTGTATCGAGCGCGTCGCGCGTGGTGCCGGCGACGGGGCTGACGATGGCCCGCTCCTCGCCCAGCAGGCGATTGAGCAGGGAGGATTTGCCGACGTTGGGCCGGCCCAAAATCGCAATCCTGACGGCATCCTCCGGCAAAGGCGCGCTGCTCTCTGCCGAAGGCAACATCTCCACCACGCGATCCAGCAAATCGCCCACGCCGAGGCCGTGCAACGCCGAGATGGTGATGATTTCCGCTAAACCCAACTCATAGAACTCCATCGCCGCCAACTCGCGCTTATCGTTATCCACCTTATTGACGACCACCAGCACCGGCTTCTCCGTGCGGCGCAGGAGATCGGCCACCTGACGATCCGCGCCGGTGATGCCCGTGATCACATCGGTGAGGAAGAGAATCACATCGGCAGCGTCGATGGCCTGCCTGGCCTGCGCGCGAATCTCCGGGATAAACTGGTCGGAATCCTCCAACAGGGGCCGATCTGGGCCGGGGCGCCGTCCGTCCTCCACGCTGGGGGGCAGAATCTCGATGCCGCCGGTGTCTGTGACGAGGAACTCGCGCCCTTCCCACTCCGTCGGCGCGATGATGCGATCCCGCGTCGTGCCGGGAATGTCGCTGACCACCGCCCGGCGCTCGCCGATAATACGATTAAAGAGCGTCGATTTCCCGACGTTAGGTCGGCCCACAATAGCAACTAATGGTTTTGGCATGCAGCCTCCAGATAATTCAACGTAGATCGGATTACGTAGGTTGGTAGGCATAAAAAGAGCAAAAGGTAATCTATTCACCGGACACTTCTTAGCTCGCGGATAAACACGGATTAACGCAGATATTTC
>JBKHCQ010000353.1:0-4029 GCA_046541755.1 Anaerolineales bacterium
GCTTGGGCGTCGCCTTAGAGGGCGAGAGCTTCTTAGTAATCAGTGGCCCCCTCGAGGCGGATGACCTCACCTGGTGGCGCCTCCGCGATCCCGACGACCCGCAGCGCGAGGGCTGGGCCGCCGCGAATTATCTGCGACGGCAGGAGGCAGAATAGTGGAAGCGCCGGACTGGCATTTAGCATCGCAAAATCTTTACGCAATACGTCTCATCCCCCAAGAGGAGTAACCAACATGACAGAAACCGATAAGACAGCCGCCCAACACCGCGCCCAAACCCTGCGCGAGGAGATCAACGCCCACAACTACCGCTATTACGTGCTGAACCGTCCCACGGTCAGCGATAGCGATTACGACACGCTCGTCGACGAACTGCGCGCCATTGAGGCGCGTTTCCCTGAGCTAATCACGCCGGATTCGCCCACCCGGCGCGTGGGCGCCGAACCGGCCGCGGGCTTCACCAAGGTCGAACATCCCGCGCCGATCCTCAGCCTGGACAAGGCCACCAGCCGCGAGGAGCTGTTCGCCTGGCGCGCGCGCATCAGCAAGCTGCTGCCCGAGGACGCCCCGCCGCTCACCTACACCGTCGAGCCAAAGTTCGACGGCCTGACGGTGGTGCTCCACTATCATGACGGCCAATTCACGCTGGGCGCCACGCGCGGCAACGGCGAGATCGGCGAGAAGATCACCTCCAATCTGCGCACCATCCCCACCGTGCCGCTCAGCCTGCCGCTGACCAGCGATGGCCCGCCGCCGCCCGCGACGTTGATCGTGCGCGGCGAAGTCCTAATCCTGCTGGAGGATTTCGCGGCGCTCAACGAACGCCTGCGCGAGGCCGAGGCGACGCCCTTCGCCAACCCCCGCAACGCCGCCGCCGGATCGCTCCGCCAACTCGATCCCCGGATCACGGCGGAGCGCCCGCTCACGCTCTACGCCTACAGCATCGTCGCCGCCGAGGGTGAACGCGCCAGCGCGCTTCCCGCCACGCAACAGGGGACGTTAGATTATCTCAAGGCGCTGGGTTTCCTCATCGCCGACGAGGTGATTCGCCGCTTCGATAACTTAGACGCCGTCGCCGACTATTGCGATGAACTGACCGCACGCCGCGAGAGCCTCCCCTACGAGGCCGACGGCATCGTCATCAAGATCGACGATCTGGCCGTGCAGGAGGCGCTGGGCGTCATGGGCGGACGCCCGCGCGGCGCCATCGCCTACAAGTTCCCGCCGCAGGAGGCCACGACCGATCTCTTAGATGTAGAGTTCACCGTGGGCCGCACGGGCGTCATCACGCCGACGGCGGTGCTGGCGCCGGTGACCATCGCCGGCGTGACGGTGAGCCGCGCCTCGCTCCACAACTTCGATCTGGTGGCCGAGCGCGACATCCGCGTGGGGGATCGCGTCATCGTCCACCGCGCCGGCGACGTGATCCCCTACGTCGTCGGCCCCATCGCGGACGTGCGCACGGGCGACGAGCGCCCCATCACGCCGCTCACGCACTGCCCCTCGTGCGGGGAGCCGGTTGCACACGCCGAGGGCGAGGTCGCCTACACCTGCATCAACGCTGCCTGCCCCGCCCAGCGCGTGCAGAAGCTCCTCTACTTCGCCCACGTGATGGACATCGACGGGCTGGGCGAGCGCACGGCGCTCCAGTTAGTGGAAGCCGGCCTGATCATCGATCCCGCCGACCTCTACTCGCTTGATTTGGGTGATCTCCTGCCGCTGGAGGGCTTCGCGGAGAAGAAGGCGCAAAACCTGTTAGACGCCATCGCCGCCTCCACGGAGCAAAGCTTAGAGCGCGTCATCGCGGCGCTGGGGATTCGGGGCGTCGGCGCGACGGTGGCCGCGCTCTTCGCCGAGCGCTTCCGCGCCGTGGATGCGCTGGCGACAGCGGACGCCGCGACGTTAGAGGCCATCGAGGGCATCGGGCCGATCACGGCGCAAAATGTGACGGCGTGGTTCGCGCTCGAGCGCAACCGCCAGTTTATCGAAAAGCTCCGGCGCGCGGGCGTGACCCTTGAGATGGCCGCGCCCATAGAGTCGGGCAAAAAAGCGGCGGCCCCCTTCGACGGCCTGACCTTCGTCATCACCGGGACGCTCTCGCAGCCGCGCAAGGAAATCGCCGCCTGGATCAAGGCGCGGGGCGGTAAGGTGACCGGCTCCATCAGCTCGAACACGGATTATCTGGTCATCGGCGAGAGTCCCGGACGCAGCAAGTTCAATCGCGCGCAAGCGTTAGCGACGCCCATCATCGACGAGGACGAGCTGCGCGATCTGGCATCGGAGCGCGGGGGATGAAGATTTTGCGGCGGATAATGATAGTAGCCGTGGTCGTGGCGCTCTTGCTCATCTTACCCTTGCGAAGGTTGCATACACCCTCCGCCGCGAGGTCATCTTCGCAAAACCAGAATACTTCCCACCCAACGTCCCTTCTGGAACCTTCGCAAGGTTCATCCCCCACACCCTTGCGAAGGTTGCATACACCCTCCGCCGCGAGGTCATCTTCGCAAGACCAAAACACTTCCCACCCAACGTCCCTTCTGGAACCTTCGCAAGGTTTAATCACCGGCGACACCACCCTCTACCCCGAGGACAACCCCCACGTCTTCCTGGAGGATCTCGAAATACCCGCCGGCGTCGCGCTGACCATCACGCCCGGCTGCGAGTTGCGCTTCGGGCCGAACGTGGCCTTCATCATCAGAGGGCGACTGCTGGCCGAGGGCGCGCCCACGCAGACCATTCGCCTGACCAACCACGACCCCGATCACTACTGGAGCCGCATCGTCTTCGCCCGCGCGGAGGCGCTCAATCGCATCGCCTACGCCGAAATCGACAGCTTCTACGGCCTCTACGCGCAGTACAGTGAGATCGAGCTGCTGCACAGTGAAATCTCCTACGTCAACGAAGACGCCGTCGTCGCGACCGGCGGGCGCGCCCTGATCCAGCACAACCACATCCACCACATAGGCTACGATACCTCGGCGGAGGGCATCCAAATCCGCGAGACGCCGCCCGAACAGGCCGCCTACATCCTAGACAACCACATCCACCACGTCAACGACGACTGCATCGACATCAACGACTCCTCCGTCATCATCGAACGGAACCACATGCACCATTGTTACGATAAGGGCATCTCGCTGGGGACGATGCACGCGACGCCCCCGCCCGACTATTATCCGGCGGTAGGCAGGATGGTGAACAACCTGATCTACGCCAGCGACATCGGCATCGCCGTCAAGGACATCGCCACCGCCACCCTCTACCACAACACCTTAGTCGCAAACGAGACCGGCCTGGCGCTCTACGAGGTGCCGGAGCATTACAACTGGGGCGGCGGGCGCGCCCACGCGGCCAACAACATCATCTGGGGGAATACGGACGCGGCGATTGAACTGGACGAGACGACCCATCCACCCTCGGAGCTGACAATCACCCACTCCGATATCGAAGGCG
The DNA here is from genome assembly GCA_046541755.1 of Anaerolineales bacterium. Taxonomy (GTDB): domain Bacteria; phylum Chloroflexota; class Anaerolineae; order B4-G1; family SLSP01; genus JAAAOZ01. Next base: position 3,451 of record JBKHCQ010000353.1, read on the forward strand.
GCTGGCCGGGGGAAGGCAACCTGGACGTCGATCCAGGCTTCCGGGGGGAGGGCGACTATCGTCTGGGCGAGGATTCGCCCCTGATCGACCTCGGCGCCGATGTGGGCGTGACGCAGGATCTCGAGGGGCAGCCTCGGCCCATCGGCCCCGCGCCGGATCTGGGCGCCTACGAAGCGCAGACGAATCTCACGCTGACGGCGCGCCCCGGCGATCACAAGCTCCATCTTCGATGGCGCGCCACAGGCATGCCGGCGACACTGGCGAGCTTCGCCATCAGCACCACGTATCGAATGGAAAAGAGCCTCACGCTCATCATCGCCCCGCCGCCGATCACGGGCCTGCTCACGACGACGCGCGCCTACACGCTGACGGGCCTCATCAACTACACGCCGCACACCGTCACCATCGAGGCCCGCGACGCCGATGAGCAGGTGCTCCACCGCTCGCCGCCCGTCACGGCGATGCCTACGGACATCTTCGTCTACCTGCCGCTCATTCTCAACCCTTGCGAAGGTTGCGAATGACCTCGTATCCAGTCCCATCTCCTCCAGACCGCGAGGGCGCCCATCCCAGAACCCT
>JBKHCQ010000354.1:0-4020 GCA_046541755.1 Anaerolineales bacterium
GCGGCAGTAGTAGCTTGTGCGGCATTAGTAGCTTGTGCGGCATTTTCCCACGTCAACATCGCCAGCGCCGTGGTGCGCCCCGAGGCGCGTGGGCCGATGATCAGCAAATAGGGATGGCCTTTCAGCAGGGAACTGAAGGGAATTTCTTGGAGATTGGTTAGTTGATCCTTTCCAATCTCCTTTCTAATCTCCTGGGAGCTGGGCAGAGGCGGGAGACCGAGCAGCGTCGGCGATTGAAAGATGGCGACAGGCTCCTGCGGCTTGAAGAGCAGAAGGCCCCGAAGTTTCTCTTGCAGGGCTTTAAGATAACGCTGCGATTGACCGGTGCGCATCTCCTGACGCCACTTTTGGAGGGGCGCCCAGAGCTTGTCTCTGATCCGCTGGATCTGCTTCCGGCGAGCGTAGAGAAACGCCGCGATGAGCCAGGCTACAGCGGCGCCGATCAGCGCCGACGGTAAATCGAATCGCCATCCCCCGCGCTGGAGTAAATCCACCGCGAGCATCTGCTATTCCTCGTGTTCTTCTTGCGTCGGATCGACGACCAGGCGGTAGCCCTGCCCGCGCTCGCTGATAATGCGCTGGGGGTTGCGAGGATCTTCCTCGATTTTCTGGCGCAGATACCAAATATAGAGCTTCAGGTAATCACGGCGGTTCGAATACTCCGCCCCCCAGACGCGACGTAGCAGCGTGTCGTGGCTGACGGTCTGGCCGGGATCTTGGATCAGCGCGGAGAGCAGTTGGAATTCCGTCGGCGTCAGACTGACCATCTCATCGCCCACCTTGACCTCGTGCGTGTCCAGGTTGACGCGGAGCGTGCCGGTCTTGAAGATCTTCTGCTCGCCCCGCGCGCGGCGGGCGCGCGCCAAGGAGGCTTTGACCCGGGTGACCAACTCCTTGTACCCGAACGGCTTGACGATATAATCGTCCGCGCCCAGGCCCAGGCCATACGTGATGTTATGCTCGTCACCAAGAGCGGTGAGGAATAGCACAGGGGCGTCGGTGATTCCTTGCAGCGCCTCGTAGACCTGCCACCCGTCCATATCCGGCATCAAAATATCCAATAAGACCAAATCTGGATGATGCTCACGAGCTAATTTCAGACCTTCCTCCCCGTGGGTAGCGGCTTTTACCTCATATCCGGCGCGCTCCAAAAGCAATTGCACGAGTTGGGCGAGGGCCTCATCATCTTCAATTAATAAAATAGTTTCCTTCATTGTATACTCCTGGCAAGCTCCTAGAAATTAGGTGATGATTCATCTTTGCGCGTGTTCAGGGCTGAAGCGTCAGTGATTGGGCTAGATCAATTGCGTTTCTGTATGGATCAGGTCGTTACTTCCAACCTATATCATAAGGTTAGAATTGATCTTTGTCAAACCCAAGCAAGGATTCTTGGTCAGAGATTGGATGGAACGAGGGGCGGGTGCGGCTCGCTTGTCGCGGCCCGACGGCGGCGCGCAGCAGTTCGGCGCCGATGTTGGCCGTGACTTCCGGCGTGTCGGGATTTTCCACCATGACGGCGACGGCGTAGCGCGGGACGGCGGCGGAGTTAAGGCCCATAAACCAGCTCACCGTGCGCTCCGGCCCCGCCAGCGCTTGCCCTTGATGGCCGATGGCCGCGCCGTAGGTGGGCCAGAGCGCGCGCAATGTGGCGGCGTCTGCGGCGGATAGCAGCCGCTTGACCGGCGGGCGCGATGGTGTATCACAGCCTGCCCCGTCGAAGGTGGGGGGGAGCAGGTGCAGCGCGGGCCGTAATCCATTGTTGCCTACCGTCGCCGCGATGCGCGCCAACTGGAGCGGGGTGATGAGTAGCTCGCCTTGCCCCAAGCTCTCCGCTGTAACATCCACATCCGCAGGGGCGATCTCCCAGGTCGTAGCCTCCGTAGGGATTTCCAAGGGCGGCGCCGAGGTCAATCCCCACCGTTCGAAGGTCGCCTTCAATTGCTCGGCGTCCCACGAGTCGGTCAGCGCGGCGAAGGGGCCGGGGCACGTCTCGGCGAGCGCCGCCGTCCACGTCGGCTCGGCGGGCGGATGGGCGCAGCGTAACGTGTTGCCGTTGATGGGCATAGGCCGGGTCAGCGATGGGGGCGTGGAGGTGGGCGGGAGACCCGCTTGGAGCGCGGCGCCCAAGATGACCGTCTCCAAAATGGCGCCGGGCTGCGATAGACCCTGCGTCGCGCGGTTGAGCAGCGGCGCGCCCGGCGATTCGTGCAGGGTCGCCCATTTCTCTTCGACCTGGGCCGGATCATACGTCGGTGCGGAGGCCAACGCCAGAATCTCGCCCGTGCGCGCATCCACCAAAATCGCAGCGCCCTCGCGGCCCGCCAACAGCCCCTGGGCCGTTCGCTGCAACTTGGCGTCCAGCGTCAAGCGCACGTTTTGCCCGACGGGCGGCCGGTGCAGGAGCGCGTCCCAGAACGCCGCTTCGGATGATTGCGCCAACTCGCCGCGCAGGTGCGCGTCGCACGTCGCCTCGATGCCGGCGACGCCATATTGGAGCGTCGCGTAGCCGACGACGGGCGCCGCCTCCGGAACGGGGTAGGTGCGCGTGATGTACCCGCCGGCGTCGACTTCGGCGCCGGCGAGCACGGCGCCGGTGGCGTCTAAGATGCGTCCTCGGCGGATGCGTGCCTCGGCCAAAATAGTGCGCGGATTTGTGGGGCGCGCGCGCAACTCCTCGGCCCGTAGCACGCTCCACGTCCCCGTGGAGAGCGCCGTGATCGTCAAGAGCGCCAGCAGCGCCATCCCCAAACGCCCGGTGGTCTGGCGTAGCGGCGGCGCGGCGCCGTGGGGCGGGGTGAGGTTCAGCGGCGGCGGGTGGGGCGCGGAGAGGTTGAGCAGCAGCCCGGCGGTGATCATTGCTAAGAGCAACGAGGAGCCGCCGTAGCTCAAATAGGGCAGCGTGACGCCCGTGATGGGGATCAGCTTGGCGTTCCCGCCGATGATGACCCACATCTGGAGGCCGAGCATCGCGGCGATGCCGCCCGCCAGGAGCGATTCGAAGGGCGAGGCGGCGGTTTGGGCCAGGCGCAGCCCGCGGTAGATTAACACGGCGAAGAGCGCGATCAGGGCGATGGCCCCGATCAGGCCGAACTCCTCGACCAGCGCGGCGTAGACGAAGTCGGTGTGCACGGCGGGGATCAGCGTGGGCGTCCCCTGTCCCAGCCCTTGGCCGATCACGCCGCCGCTCGCCAGCGCGTAGAGCGATTGCAGGATCTGGAAGGCGCGATCTGCCTGCTCCGGCGTCCAGGGGTTGAGCCAGATGCTAATCCGCAGCGCGACGCGACTGGAAAAGAGTGTCCCGGCAACCATCACCGGCGCGAAGAGGCAGAGGCCTAAGATCACGGGCCAGAGCTTGCCCCACGCCAGGTAAAGCATCGTGACGAAGGTGAGGTAGAAGAGCATCGCCGCGCCCAAATCTTGCTGCCAGCCCAGCAGCAGCAGCGAGATGCCGACCATCGTGAGCAGCGGGCCGATCACGGTGAGCCACAGCGGATTGGCGTGATGGTTCTGGGGGGCCTCGGAGGCGCTTTCTTGCCACAGCGCGCGCCGCTCGGAGAGATAGGCGGCCAAGTAGATGACGAAGAGCAGCTTGAGCGGCTCGGATGGCTGGAAGTAGACGCCCAATCCGCTGCCGAAGGGCGCGCCTAGCCACAATCGCTGTCCATATCCGGAGGGGTTGACGCCAAAGATGAAGGTGGCGCCCAACAGGATCAGGCCGGCGGTGAGGAGGGTGTAGCGGTAGCGGCGGAGCCAGCGCGCCAGCGGCGATAGCATGGCGGTCGCGCACATTGCGCCGACGCCGATGAAGAGCCACAGGATTTGACGATCCAAGAAGCGCGGGGCCAGGCGCGCGATCATCAGGAGGCCCCAGCCGGTGAGCAGGGCGACAATCGGCGGGATGAAAGGGTCGGCGTGGGGCGCGCGCGTCCGCAAGATGAAGATCCCCGCGCTCCAGGCCACCGCCCATCCGCCCACCAGCTTGATGAGATGCCGGGTCGTGAGGGCCGGCGTGGGCGCGGC
>JBKHCQ010000355.1:0-3991 GCA_046541755.1 Anaerolineales bacterium
CGCCGGCTCGGTTTCCGCTTTCATCTCCGGCTCCGATTCCGGCTCTGATTCCACTTTGGCCGCCAGCCGTTGGGCCGCATACGCTGCCACCGCCTCGATCTGGAGCGGCGTGGGGCGGATGAAGGGCCGGCGCGCACGGATCGCGTCCCAGGCGGCCTCCACCTCCATCCCCTTGCTGACGAGATAGGCCGCCGCCATCGTCGGCGCGCGGCCCACGCCGCTGGCGCAATGGAGGTAGACCCCGCGCTTGGCGGCGATGTGGTCGGTGATAAACCCGACGCCGCGCGCCAGATCCTCCGGCGTGGGGGCGTGATCGTCCGTCGTCGGCAGCCAGAGATAGTGCTCCGGCGCGGCCTCTCGCGCGGCGTCGTCGGATTCCTCGCGCATATTGACCACCGCGCCGATGCCTTCCGCCAACATCCGCGCCAGCCCGCCGCGCGTGTGCTGCCCGCCCACATAAAGTCCAGGCTCCACCTCACTGATTTCTCGGGGCGAGAAGCCCGTCATCCGCCGCGCGATTTTATCCCGCAGCCATAGCCGCACCGGCCCGACGCCTTGCTCAATCAGCCGCCGGTAGACGATATAGGTCAATTGCGCCGGCGGGAACTTCATTAAACGTTGGTGTTTTTCAAAAACTTTTGAATCCAAGGGGCCTCCTCATTGAAAGTAAACGAATGAGCGAATGAGCGAATCGGCGAATCGGCGAATGAGCGAATCGGCGAATGAGCGAATCGGCGGCAACAGCCAATCCACATCTACGCCATTCGCTCCATCTGCTGGTTAGCCGAAGAGCGCGGCCTTCGCGTCGTTCACATCGATGGCCTGCCCCGCGACTTCGCCATAGAGATCCGCGTAATCGCGCGTGCGCACCACGATGGGCATCGGCACGGCATGCCCCAGAATCAGCGCCTGCTGTTTGGTCTCCAAGCGCGCCAGCACCTCGCGCAGCGCCGCCGTCCCAGAAACGCCGGAGAAGACCGCGCGGATGTCATTTTCCTCGTCCAAGAGGGCCGTTACGCGCGTGCCGACCTGGCTCATCACCTCCGGATCGATGCCGCTGGGGCGCTGATCCACAATCAGCAGCGTGACGTTGTACTTGCGCATCTCCCGCGCGATGGTGCCGAAGATCGTGTGTTTGGCGATGACCGGATCTAAGAATTTGTGGGCCTCCTCAATGGTGATGATCAGCGGGCGCGGCTCCTCGCCCTGCCCGCCGACCGCGGCCTCCTTGCGCCGGACGTAGGCCCGGTGGATGCGGCGCGTGATGTAGTTCGCGACCAGGATGTAGGCCTCCAGCGCGTTGCCGTAGCGCCCAAACTCCAGAATCACGCTCTTGCCGCGGTTGATGTAGTCCAAGATGCGCCCGATGGGATCATCCGGCGCTTGGTCGACCAAGAAGCCGAACCGGTGCAACATCGAGAGCTTGCGCTGGATCGCGCCCAGGGTGCCCTCGTGGAGCTTGTTCTGCTCCAGAATGGTCTCCAACCGCTCGTCCGGCTGATCGGAGAGCAAGCTCCGCACCCATCCCTTCCCCAATCGCCGGCGAAGCATATAGAGGGCGTTCGTCTGGACGTCCGTGAAGCCGAAGAGCGGCGCCAACATCTCCAGATCCTCCGGCTCCAGTTGATCGTAGCTGATGCGCACCGTGAAATCGACCTTGCTGTTGCGCCGCTGGGAGGATTCGGGATCGAGGGTGAAGACGCTCACTCGATTCCCAGAGGAGAAGAGCTGCCGCAGCCCCTTGACCTCCTGCCGCGATTCATCCTCGCTCTTCCAGCCGTACTCGTTGTGCATATCGAAGATCAAATTCACCGCGACCTGATCCTGGATAATGCCGGCCAGCACCATCCGCGTGAGGAAGGTCTTGCCGGTGCCGCTCTTCCCAAAGATGCCGCTGGATCGCTCCACGAAGCGCTCCAGATCTAATGCGATGCGGGTGCCTTCCATCTCTAAGGGATCGCCGATGTAGAAGCAGCCCGGCGCATCGGGATCGCCGAAGATCTTCGCCACCTCCTCCGGCGTCGCCTCAAAGACGCGGGTGAAGTGCGAGGGGATGGTCTTGGCCGGGCGCACCTCATCATCGGCATCGACGACCAACATCGGCGTGATGTGCATCCGCCCGTAGGTGAGCGTCCCGCGATAGACGCGCGCCAGAAAGCCGCCCGGATCGTCCGGCGGCGCTTGCGCCACCTCCGGCTGATGGCACTCCAACGCGACATCCGTGATCATCCCAAAGAAGCGGCGCTGCGTCTGCCCGCGCACGACCACATAGCGGCCCACCGCCAGCCCCTCGATGAAGAGATCAGGAGCTAACGTCGCCTCCAAGCCCTTGCCCAAACTCCCGCCGACAATCGTGCCCAGCGCCGCCGGATCGACCGCCTGGGGGCGCGGAAACCATTGATCCAATTCATCCATCTTGCACCTCGTCTCTGCTCATCTTGCCCGATCCTGGGATCAGGGTAGTTCTTAGGTCAATCAGTTGAAATAAACCGCCTGCTTACTTTAATTCTATCGCAAAAGCTAAAATAATCATCCACCTACCGGGCGCCCTGATACTTTCTCTCAGCAGATGAAGCAGATGAAGCAGATAGATGATCAGAAAAACCGGTGACACTTCAAACCATATCCCCAAATGACGAGAATTCAAGCCGCGAAGCTATTCACCGGGCACTTCTTAGCTCACGGATAATCACGGATTAACCCAGATATTTTTTGATTTTTATATTGCGGGAATAGCTATAACAGGAATACCGAGGCCAAAAATTTGGCCTTAAACTCGTCCCCATAGACGTGAGGGATCAAAACGCGCGCCAAGCTGGAGAGCTTCGCCGGCGGAAGATATAAAAATCCGTGTGATCCGTGAAAATCCGTGAGCTGTTTTCAAAAAGTGTCCGGTAGCTAGGCCGCGAAGTTCGATTCAACTCTTGACAACACTATCGCGCTGCCCTATAATTGCATTCGTTAAATTGAATACAATAGCGAGTGGGGTTTATGACAGAGACTATGATCGAAGACAAGCAGGATTTGACGACGCTGTTTAAGGCGCTGGCCCATCCCAAGCGGATGGCGATTTTGGAACAGCTTCAGCAGGGCGAGCAGTGCGTCTGCGAGATCGAGGAGACGTTAGAGCTGCGCCAGGCCTACGTCTCGCAGCAATTGGCCGTGCTGCGCGAGGCGGGGCTGGTCTGCTTTCGGCGCGATGGCTGGAACGTACTCTATCGCATCGCCCGCCCGGAGGTGCTCACCCTGCTGGAGATGGCGGCCCAAATCCAATCGCAACTCGGCCCCTGCGCCACGGAACCGGCAGAGAGCACCTTAAAAACATCCTGCTCGGAGTGCGCGAGTTAGTAGCGCTCGAAGCGGAGCAATCTACAGCGACGCACCGCAGCGCGTTAGCACCAACCATGATCAGATAGGAGGCTCCATGCCAGATCTGAAGAAGTACCCTAGCTTCCTGTGGGTGGGATTGCTTGGCGGATGGTTGATCGCATGTGGCGCCCGCCTTCCACAAACAGATATCACGCCTAGGCCCAGCACACCAACGGTGACGGTGACATCGACGGCGGAGAGTGTTGAAGAAAGCATCGGGGAGAACGTCAACGGGTACACCAACATTGCACCATCGGAACTGGCCGCCATGCTGGAGGAGAAAGATTTTCTGCTGATCAACACCCACGCTCCCTATGGGTTCGAGATTGAGCACACCGACGCGCACATCCCGCTCGATGAAGAGGGGGAGTGGTTGCATCGTTACCCGGACGATAAGACGACCAAAATCGTGCTGTATTGTCGTAGTGCCCATTGGTCCACCATCGCGGCCCAGGAACTGGTGACGGCCGGCTACACTAACGTGTGGCACTTGGATGGCGGGATGGTCGCGTGGGACGCGGCAGGGTTGCCCTTGGCGACTCAGTGAGGCTTTTTCATCAATTGCCAATTCAAGTTGCTGATCCACCAGCGATTGGATAACATAACGCGGCAATTTGCTATT
>JBKHCQ010000356.1:0-3931 GCA_046541755.1 Anaerolineales bacterium
AGGCTTCAGCGGCCCCGCGCTTTTTGCTTTCAGTTGACAGCTCAATCGAGAAGTGTTACAGTAAAATCGAAAGCTAATTTAGCGCGTGGAGTGAATCAGTGTCCTTATCCAGCAATCCACACGATCATTTCTTTCGCGAGACATTCTCCCGACAAGAGATTACTCGCGATTTCTTGACTCACTATCTGCCGCCTGAAGTCCAGGCGCATTTGGATCTCGGCGTCTTGCAAACGGTCAAGGACACGTTCGTGGATGAAGAACTGCGTGATCACTTCACCGATCTGCTCTATCGAACGCGCTTGCGAGACTCAGATGAAGAGGGTAAGGCGAATGAAGCCTATGTTTACTTACTATTCGAGCATAAAAGCTACCCGGAGCCGTGGGTGGCGTTCCAACTGTTGCGCTATATCGTGCGGATTTGGGACCATGTGCTGAAGCAGCATCAGCCTGGAAAGCCGACCGGCTTGCCGCCGATTGTGCCTATGGTCGTGTACCACGGGAAGACGGGCTGGCGCTTGGATACCCGTTTGCGTGGTCTGGTGGATGCGCCAGATGCGCTATCCCCCTACATCCCTGATTTTCGCTACGTGGTGTACGATTTCTCGGTCGAGAGTCAGATCGAGATCATGGGATCGCTGCCGTTGCAGATAGTGTTGCGGATGTTGCGCTATGTTATGGATGAGGGCGCTTGGCCCTCCCAGTTATGGGAGATGATGGCGCTGCTGCATGCTTTGGTTCAAGCGCAAGATGGCCTATCCTACTTGGAGATCGTCTTGCGCTACTTAGTCGCAGCGGCGCCGAATCTTGAGCCATCTGTTTTCCAAGAGGCGTTGACGGATACATTTCCGGAGAGAGGAGGTGCAATGATGTCGACCATTGCTGAGGTATGGATCGAACAGGGGATTGAACAGGGCCGGAAGCAAGGTCTAGATCAAGGCGTTGAGTGGGGCGTAGTTCGGGCGACCCGCGAAGCGATCTTAGAAACCTTGGAAGTTCGCTTTGGCGCGTGTCCCAGAGCGATTGAGGAGCGCGTCATGGACATCACGGATCAAGCCTGCCTGAAATCTCTGCATCGCCAAGCTCTGCTGGTGGAGTCCCTAAGCGACTTCGCCACGCACCTTGAGATTGATCCTTGATCCGAAGATGACCACAGTCGATTCTGACACTAATTATTGAAGAAGGATGGGGCGCTGCTCAGCAGCGCCCCACTGCTCAGATAAGCATTGCCATCAAAAAGATTGCCAGCTCTGCGCCCAGCGTTTGCGCGAAGATCCGCCAGGAGGCCGGCTTCCCGATGTGGCGAAGGTGGTATTCCGCGCCGCCGATGATCACGGCGATCAAGAGTATCGCGAGGGGAAAGATCGAGAATTGGCGCAGCGCCACCGCTGTGCTGTAGCTCCGCCCGTAAGAGCCGTAATTGCCCCAAAACCCGGCGTAAATGCGCAATAAGATGTCCAAAGCGATGGGCAGGGCTAAAAATCCCAACACGATGGTGGCGAGCCAGAGCATAAGCGTCGCGATTTGGACGCTGAGCTTGGGTTTTTCCTCTATGTCAATGCCGTTTCGATTTGTCATATTTCCCTCTGTTTCCCGCGTTGATTTCATGATTCTCACTCCGCTGCCGTCTGACAGCGCACCGGCAACCACGTGGGCTGCCCCATATACTGACTGTGGATGACGCCGAGATAGGGCGATGGATCGATGCGCCCGACTTCCTTTAATTCGTGGGGCAGCGGCTCATCTGTCTCGTCGGCCCGATCTACCAGCGCGGCGGGGAACGAGCCATCGGCGCGCGCGGGTGTGAGGGCGAAATGCACGTGGACCCAGGTTCCGCCCTCCCACCAGCGACCCTGATACCCTAGCAGCTCGCCCGCCTGGACGGGGATATCCTCGACGCCGGGCGGGAACGCCTCGGCGACAAATGAGCGTTGATTTTGCGCATCCGCCATCCCGCCGTAAAACGTCCAGATCGTCTCGCCGGGATGCAACGGATCGTCATGCTGGATTGCGACGGCGTCGTTCCACACCTCTCGGCGGGTGAGCAGGCCATCGGCGACAGCATAGACGGGCGCGGTGTTTTCGTAGGCCTCGGCCATCAACCCCAGAGCACGGCTGTACCACCACATCCCCATCTCACTGCGCGTGGGCAGCGGCCACGGCGCATCTGGACATTGCCCCCCGTTTTCATTTAGTAGCGGCAACTCGGCAGTCTCTATCGTGTCGCGCGGTTCGAAGACTAACGTATCGGCCAAAAACCGCGTGGCCGCGTAGTTGGCCGTCACTGCCTCTAACATCTCCGGCGTCCAGCGCGTCTTGTAGACCGGCCAGTTCATAAAGTGATGGATCAGGATCAGGGAGAACTTTTGCTCGCGGATTTCCTCTAGAAGCTTCGTCTGATCCCACATGCCGGCGTTGGCCAACTGCGTGATCTCGAAGGGCTGCATATAGAGCGGCCGATCTTGGAGCGTCAGCATGCCCATATACTCATCGGCCAGAATCTGCGCCTCGGCGTGTTGTGCGATCTGATCGAGCTCCTCGAGGTTGGTCTGGGGTTGTATATAGGCCTTCCGCCCCTGCGCTGGCCCTCGGAGCGTGGCCCGCATCAGCCAGCCGAGTTGGACGATGATGAGGAGACTCAACCCGGCGTGCAAATAGGGCCGCCATCCATTGAGAGATGTAGGTCGGAATGGTATTCCGACAGTTCTTTGGTGATTTTGCGCGGCGTCGGTGGGCGCGTGCCACGTCTCAAGGAGATTGCCCATCACGAGGCTCAACGCGGCGGAAAGTTCCAGCAGATAGTTGACGTTGGAGCCGACCTTGCCAATCGTCACGGCGCCGACCAATGCGCCCAGCAGGTAGGGCGTGAGCAGGGGCCATGCTTTGGGTCGCTGCGGCGTGAAGCCGAGCGCGATGTAGGCCCCGGCGATGATGAGCATGATCGGCGAGATGGCGCGCAATTCGCGCCAGTGGCGCGCCACCGTCTCCCACTCGAAAGGGTTGACGTTGGCGGTGACGATGTGGAAGAGAAAGCCGCCTTGGGTGACGAGCGTCAGCAGGAGCAGTAGGAGGAGGCCTCCGCCGCCGACCAGCGCGGCCAGCTTGAACGCGCTCGCTCGTCCCTGCTGATGCCATAGCCAGACGAAGGCGGCCAGCGGCGCGGCGAAACCGTAGGTTTGGCGCGTGTACGCTGCCGCGATGAGCAGCAGCGCGGTGGGGAGCAACTCGCGCCAGGTGGTCGGCGTCGGCTCCCGCGAGATGGTGTAGAGCGCACCGGTGCTCAGCGCCAGCGCCAACAGATCGACGCGGGCCAGGCTCGACCAACTGGCGACATAGGGAATGGCTAAGAACAGCCCGCCGGTGACCAACGCGACGCGCCGCTTGTGAGGATGGGGACGCTCGGCGTGCAGCGCGGCGATCCGACTCAGGAAGAAAGCCGTCGCCAGCGCGCACGCTATCGAGATGGCCCGCCCGGCCCAGAAGTTAGGCCCAAAGAGCGCCACGAAGGGCGCGAGGGCTATGATGTAGAGCGGCGGGTAGTTGGCGATCACATAGGGCGGTTCATCTAAGGTGGGCTGATAGATGTTTTGGCCTCGGATCAAGCGCCGGGCGTGATTGACCAGCGGCGCTTCCCCGTAATCCAGCGGATAGCGATGTGAGAGCGCCATCCCGGCGTGGATCACGAAGATGACCACGGCCACGGCCAAGAAAATCTTCAGCGCGACGCGCGCGCCCTGGTCGATATAAGGCCCTAATCGGGCTAAGAATGCAAAGAGCGTGGATAGTTGCATAGATTTGTCCTTTGAAATTGTCTAGTGAAATATGAATTGGGACACAAAGCGTCACTGAGAATGCACGGAGAAGCACAGAGAAGCACAGAGAAAGGAATCTCTCTGCGTATCTCTGCGAAAAAACTCCGTGCAGCTCTGTGTAA
>JBKHCQ010000357.1:0-3910 GCA_046541755.1 Anaerolineales bacterium
CTGTATCCCCTCCTCAACCTCATCACCTTGGTCAGCGCCAGCCTGGGACTCTTCAACCTCTTGCCCATCCCCGCCTTGGACGGCGGTCGCATCCTCTTCTCCCTGATCGAGATGGTCCGCCACGAGCCAATGACGCCGGCGCTTCAGGAAAAAATCCACCTGATCACCATGATGTTGCTGGTGATCCTGTTTGTCGTTGTCACCATCTTCGACATTGTCGCGCCCATCCCCGGCACTTAGGTTTTGATAGAGTAGGCTGAATGCTAATCTGCCCTACGACTATTTCACACGAGGAGTAACTCAGATATGACAGATGAAAAATCAATTCAACGCTTATGGCGTAGCTTAGAAGAACGCGCCCTGCCAGAAGCCGCCGACCTGCCATATCTCTCTGGTCTGCTCCAGGAAGAGAGCGAGCGTTTCGGTCGCTTATGGGCCGCGCTTCCTCTGAACATCCGGCGCGAATTGATCACCTTCCTGAGCAATTTGGCCGAGGCGGATTTCGAGATGGACTTCACCGCCATTTTTCGCATTGCAATGTACGACGCCGATCCGAAAGTGCGCGCCACGGCCATCGCGGGGCTGTTCGAGGATCAGGATGTGCGCTTGGCGCCGCAGTTCATTCACATTCTGCATGAAGCGCCGGATGATCTCACGCGCGTGGCCTGTATCCAGGCATTGGGAAACTTCATCCTCTGGGGAGAACTGCAAAAGATTCGCCCGCGGCCCTTCGATAGGGTCCGCAAGGCTTTGATCGCCATCTACCAAGCTCCAGAAGCCTCGCTCGCCGTCCGCCGCCAGGCCATTGAATCGCTCTCCTACACGGGTTTAGATGACGTGCCGGAGATGATCGCGGCGGCCTACGAGCACGGGTCGGAGGAGCTACGCATCAGCGCCGTCTTCGCGATGGGCCGCAGCGCCGACGACCGCTGGGCCGAGATCGTCACCCGAGAGCTTGCCAATCCCAACCCGGCGATGCGCCATGAAGCCACGCGCGCGTGCGGGGAGTTGCAGCTTCGCTCCACGACGCGCGAGTTGATCGAGTTGGTCGAAGATGTCAACCTTGAGATCCAGACCACGGCGCTGTGGGCGCTGGGACAGATCGGCGGGGATCGGGCCAAGAAGACGTTGGAACAGTACGTCAAATCCAAAGATAAGGCGCTGCGAGAGGCCGCCCACGACGCACTCTCCGAATTGGAATTCTTCTACGGCGATCTCTCGTCCTTCTTCGGCCCGCCGATGAAATTCCCGGATCAAAATGACCTCACCTGGGCGGAGGAGGATGAGCTTGCGCGCCACGCTGAGGATGAGAACGAGGAGGACGATCTACCGTGGTGATCCATCGACGTGCCGTCTGCTGGGGTCTTGTGATAACGTTGCTGCTCGCAGCGATGTTGATCGGCGCGGCGGCGCCCGTCGCCGCCCAGGCCGAGGTCGATGCCGCGCACGACTACACCTTCGGCCAGCGCGCGATCTTCACCCTGACGCTGGGGGCCGAGGCTGAGGTGAATACGGCGACGCTCTACCTGCGGATCAATCAGGCGCAGACGGAGACCTACGAGGCGCCCATCCAGGAGGGCGAGGGCAGCTACGAGCGCGATCTGACGCAGGCGCGCTTCCCGGCGTTTGCCGAGATCACCTACTGGTGGGAGTACGAGGACGCGCAGGGGCAACGGCACAAGCTCCAGGAGACGACCTTTCTCTATCAGGATAATCGCTACCGCTGGCAGACGTTGGAGAACGGCAAGATCGTCGTCCATTGGGTGGCGGGCGACGCCAACTTGATGGTGACAGCGTTAGACATCGCCCAATCCGCGCGCGCCGAAATCCAAAACGCGCTCCGGACCAGCAGCGATGACATCGTCCAACTTTATATTTACCCCTCCCAATCCGATCTTCAATCCGCGCTGCGGCTGACGGGCTACGAGTGGTTGGGCGGCGTGGCCTATTCAGACATCGGCGTGATCTTGCTCAACATCCCGCCGACCGACGGGGCCGTCGTCAAGATGCGTCGTGACATTCCCCACGAACTGACGCATAAGGCGCTCTATGATCTGGTGGGCCAGATGAGCTATGACCCCCAGCCCATCTGGCTGCGAGAGGGGCTGGCCTCGTACTTTGAGCAAAGCCCCGACCCCAGCTACGCGCTCGCGCTGGAAGAGGCGCGGCAGGCGAACCGCCTCATCCCCATGTCGGAGTTGTGCCGGGCCTTTCCCACCGCTCGCGACGACATCATCCTGGCCTACGCGCAGAGCCAGAGCTTCATCCAGTACCTGCAACGCACCTACGGCTGGGCGCGGATTCGCATGCTAATCGCGGCCTACGCCAATGGCGTGGATTGTTCCGTCGGCGCGCGCGAGGCGCTCGGCAGCGACCTCGCCACGCTGGAGCGCGAGTGGCGCGTCTGGCTGGAGCAGAAGGGCGAGCCGGCGCAAACCCCGCAGCAGCGCTGGGCCTCGGTGACCGTCCTCCTGCGCGACATCGCGCCGTGGATACTCCTCACCGCCCTCATCGGCCTGCCGGGCGTTCTATTCATCATCACCTCGCATTTTGGGAAGTAGCGATAAACTCACTCTTGCGAAGGTTAAGGCTCACCTGATCGCAAGAGCGAGAAACTTGGAGCACACAAGCCCTTGGATAGAAAATCATCCCGAAACCTTCGCAAGGTTTACACAGGAGGAAATATATCCACCCTTGCGAAGGTTAAGATGCACCGGATTGTAGGTACAGCAACTCAGAGCACAAGAGCTATTGGATAGAAAACGATTCCGAAACCTTCGCAAGGTTTGCACAGGGAGGAGACCACAATGAACAACCCCCACATTTTTCCGATTTTGATCCTCAACGCGCGACCGGCCGCCGGCAAGAGCGAGGTCATCGATTATCTGACCCGCCAGCCCCTGCCGGAGCGCCAACGCCGCTTCCATCTTGGAGAGCTGGACATCATCGATGATTTCCCCATGCTGTGGACGTGGTTCGAGGAAGACGCGATTCTGGAGCGGATGGGCCATCCGCGCCTGCACACCGACGCCGAGGGGTACTTCAAATGGACGCATCTGTGGCATCTGCTCATCGAGCGCATCGGGCTGGAGTACGGCAAGCGTCTGCGCGATCAACCCGACTATCACGCGACGACCACCACGGTGATCGAATTCTCGCGCGGCAGCGAGCACGGCGGCTACGCGGCGGCCTACGAGCACCTCTCGCCCGCCATCTTGGAGCGCGGGGCCGCGCTCTACATCAACGTCTCCTTCGAGGAATCGCTGCGCAAGAACCGCGCCCGCCGCAATCCCGACCGCCTCGACAGCATCCTGGAGCACAGTCTCAGCGACGAGAAGATGCGTCGCC
The DNA here is from genome assembly GCA_046541755.1 of Anaerolineales bacterium. Lineage (GTDB taxonomy): Bacteria > Chloroflexota > Anaerolineae > B4-G1 > SLSP01 > JAAAOZ01. The sequence continues at coordinate 3,349 of JBKHCQ010000357.1, forward strand.
TCTACGGCGAGGACGATTGGGCCGCCTTCACCGCCGATAATCCCGCCTCCGTGTCCGTCAAGGGCCTCGATGTGCCCTACGTCGTCTTCGAAAACGAGGATGATGTGACGACACCACGCGGTGAGGCGCTTGGCGAGCGCCTGGAGACGACGCTAGATCAGCTTTGGTCGCGGCGGCAGGCGCAGGGATAGGCTCTTCAGGAATTCGCTGGATGCAATCACGCGCTCGGCGACTGAAGTCGCGGCAACAGGATGTAGTAAGCTACGCTTGAGCAAAGTCGGCTTTCGCCGACTCTCTGGGCGCCTTCCGGCTACGACTCACTGCAAATTTGCCAGTTAAACGCTTGTTTTGTATCTCTAATTTGCATTCACCCTTTAAATTTCAAAGCGAGTCAGCAAGTAAGCCATCGAAGGGCGGCTTTGTAAAGACGGCGCAAGGTAAAGGTTAATTTTCGTGGGATGGTTCAAGAGATAGTAGAAATTGGCTTACACTTTTATTTTGCGTAAAAATTCAATCTCCTTAAAAAACAGATGCCTGGCGAATACCTTGGCCCTAAGGCCCA
>JBKHCQ010000358.1:0-3910 GCA_046541755.1 Anaerolineales bacterium
ACCCGAAGGGTTCTCGAAAACCCTTCGGGTCTGATCCCGTCCCGTCCGAACCTCCCTCACTCCACGGTGACGCTCTTCGCCAGGTTGCGCGGCTGATCCACATCCGCGCCGCGCCGCACGGCGATGGCGTAAGCCAGCCATTGCAGCGGCATCACGTTGACGATGGGCGCGAGCAGCGGCGGGGCCTTCGGCACCTCCAGCAGGTAATCCGCGTTCTCGCTCGCAACAGCGTCATCGCGCTCCACCACCCCGATGACCGTGCCGCCCCGCGCCTTGACCTGCTCGATCTGGCTGAGCATCTTGTCATAAACGTGATCCTGCGTCGCCAGCGCCACGACGGGCATCATCTTATCGATAAGCGCGATGGGGCCGTGCTTCATCTCGCCGGCGGGATAGCCCTCGGCGTGGATGTAGGAGATTTCCTTGAGTTTGAGCGCGCCCTCCAGCGCGATGGGGTAGTTGATGCCGCGCCCCAGGTAGAGAAAATGGCGACGCTTATGAAAAAGTTCGGCCAGCTCGCTGTAGCCCGCGTGCTGCTCCGCCACCTGCCCCACCAACTCCGGCAGGCGCGCCAGATGGCCCACGGCGGTCTTGAGCTGCTCGGCGGAGAGGGTCCCGCGCTTCTCACCTAAATAGAGACCCAACATATAGAGATTGACCATACTCGTGGTGAATGCCTTGGTCGAGGCCACGCCGATCTCCGGGCCGGCCTGCATCAGGATGTAGCCATCGGAGATGCGCTGGGCCTGGCTGCCCATCACATTGACAATCGACCACAGCCGAGCGCCCTTCTCGCGGCCCTCCTCCATCGCGGCCAGCGTATCGACCGTCTCGCCGGATTGGGTGATGGAGAGCACGGCAGTCTCCGGCCCGATCAGGGGATCGGCATAGCGGAACTCAGAGCCGTAATCCACCTCCACCGGGACGCGGGCCAGATGCTCCAGCATATACTTCCCCACCAGGCCGGCGTAGTACGAGGTCCCGCAGGCGACGATGTGAATCTTCTGGAGATCACGCGCCTCGTCCGCCGTGAGGGGCAGCGTCTCCAGATGCACCCGATGATGATTGAAGTCCGCGCGGCCTCGGATCGTATCGGTGATAGCGCGGGGCTGCTCGGCGATCTCTTTCTGCATAAAGTGGCGGAACATCCCCTTCTCCGCCGCGACCGGATCCCATGAGATGGTGTGCATCTCCGGCTCGATGGGCGTCCCATCCTGCACCGAGAAGAACGCCGCGCTATCGCGGCTCAGGCGCGCGATCTGCCCATTTTCCAGGAACGTCATCCGCCGAGTGTGCGCGAGAATCGCCGGGATGTCCGACGCGACGAACATCTCGCCCTCGCCGTAGCCGATGACGATGCCGCCCGCGTTGCCCAGCCGCGCCGTGACGATGTGCTCCGGCTCGCGCTTGCTGAGGAAGACGAAGGCGCTGGCCCCTTGGAGATGGGGCAGCGCGCGACGCACCGCCGTCAGCAGATCGTTGCCGCCGGCTAGATAGCCGCTCACCAGATGGGCCACCACCTCCGTATCGGTCTCCGACTTAAATGAGACGCCCTCGGCCATCAACTCCTCGCGCAATTCGGCGTAATTCTCGATGATCCCGTTGTGGACGACGGCTACGTCGCCGTTCATCCCCAGGTGCGGATGGGCGTTCTGCTCGGTCACGCCGCCGTGAGTGGCCCAGCGCGTGTGCCCGATGCCGATGCGCCCGGCCAACGGCTCGGTAACCAGACGATTCGCTAAATTGTGCAACTTCCCGATGGCGCGTTTGACAGAAATATCGCCGTTCTGGTTCATCGCCGCGATCCCGGCGGAATCATAGCCGCGATATTCCAACCGCTTCAATCCCGCTAAAACGACCTCGGCCGCTTCTCGCGGCCCGATATATCCAACGATACCACACATACTTCCCTCCTGTTATCAATTTGATTTGAATGACCAAAGCGCCCTGATAGTATCTCACTGAAAGGGGCGACAATGCCAACCCCATCGAGGTTGATGGGCGACCACGCCGAGCCTTTTGTCCGATCCGTCGCCGGATCATTTTGTGGGTCGGCTTCTTTTTTATCAGGAGGGAAAAAATTAGGGAGAGGTCGGCTCCCTGACGGTATCCGCCGATGCTTTCGATACAGCCGTTCCAGGAAGTGAAATCCTGAAACGACCACCCGTCGCCTCGTCACCCTCGAATCACCTTGAGGGCCTGGCGCTGATTTCCCCTCGTCGCGTTAGCTCACTCCGATAACTGCACCTCCTTAACGTTGATGTTCGAAATTCCTGCGTCTGCGTAAGTCGGAATGCCATTCCGACCTACACCTACGTCGCATTATAACAAGAAGTCGCATCTCTGCAACACGCTGCCCTTGCGAAGGTTTGTGACGGCCTCGGTATTTTACGACGATTGCATAGAACGAATCCCACTCGAGGCAAAAATTAGCCCCTAACCTTCGCAAGGGTTGGACAAAGACGACCCTATCCAACCCGCTCCGCGCGGATCTCATCCTCGTGCGTGGCGACGATCAGGAGCGGGCGGCGGAGCGCGGCCTGGAGCGCGGCGGTCGTCTGATCATCTAAGGTGCGGCCGCCCGGCCCCCGGAAGATCTCCGCCGGGAGGACGACCACATCGCCCACGAAGCGCTTCTCCAGCGCGGCCAGCACATCGGCGGCGGTGAGCAGCCCCGCGACGGTGACCGTCTCGCCGAAGGTGCGGTTCGGCGCGGCGACGACCTCCGCCGCGATGCCAGTCGCCAGTTGGAAGCGCGCCGCATAGTCGCGCAACAGCGGCGCGAAGAGCGCGCCCGTCACCCACGTCTGCCTGTCGCCGCCGGCCTCGCGCAGGATCGTCTGCACCGCCGCCCAGCGGTCGATGAAGCACCGCGCCATCCCCACGCCGTTCTCGATCAGCGCGGGCAACCGATCATCGTAGGTCGCCGCCGAGGGCAGCGGCGCGGCGGCCAAGAAGAACCACTCATCCGCCGGATAGACGAAGCGCCGCCCAAACTCTGCCATCAGACGTTCCTGCCATACCTGGATCTGATCCAGGACCGCGCGCGCCTCCGCCGGCGTGTAGGGGCGCAGGCCCGGCGCATGTCGCCGCGTCAGCCCCACGGGCACGATGCTCACATCGGCCACGGCGGGATAGAGCGCGGCCAGCTCGCGAATGGTGCGGTCAAGCTGCGGGCCGTCGTTGACGCCGGGCACGAGAACGGCCTGCGTGTGCAGCGTGACGCGCATCTCCGCCAGGCGCGTGAGTTGCGCCATGATCTGGCCGGCGCGCGGATGTCGCATCAGGGCGGCGCGCACTTGCGGATCGACGGCGTGCACGGAGATGTAGAGCGGCGAGAGGAATTGCGCCTCGACGCGCTGCCAATCGGCCTCCGACCAATTGGTGAGCGTGATGTAGTTGCCGTGCAGGAACGAGAGCCGGTAGTCGTCGTCTTTCACGTAGAGCGCGGGGCGAAATCCGCGCGGCATCTGCGCGACGAAGCAGAATTCGCAGCGATTGCAGCAGACGCGCGGGGGGCCATCGAACAGCTCCTGGGCGAAGTTGAGGCCCAGCGGCTCGCCGTAACGCCGCTCGGCCTCGATCTCCAGGCGCTGGCCCTCGCGCTCGATAACCAGCGCGAGATACGGCTCCGCCGCGTAGGCGCGCACATCGATGACATCGCGCAGGGGCTGGCCGGCGATGCTCAGCAGCACATCCCCGGCACGGAGGCCCACGCGCTCGGCCAGGCTATCGCGATCCACCGCCGTAATTTCCGCCGGGAAGAATTTTTCTTGATGCGTCATGGTCAGTCCTTATCCAACGAAAGTAATAAGCAAGGTAGGTCGGAATGGCATTCCGACCTACGCAACACTTGTAATAATTAGCGTAGGTTGGAATGGCATTCCGACACATCGGTGATGTCGGAATG
>JBKHCQ010000359.1:0-3906 GCA_046541755.1 Anaerolineales bacterium
TGTGCTGTTTGATTCAGGAGTATTCTCGTGTTAATGTGCTGCAAAAGTCGAGTTAGAATTGCGAATAATGCTATTGAGTAAAAATTCAAAATTCTAAATTTATAATTCGCAATTTGCCGAATTTTAGAGGAGATGATATGAAATCCACACCCGCGCAATCCACCGCCCCCCTACCCTGGGAGCGCATCGAAGCGTTGCTGCATCGCGTGCGCAAACCGGGGCGTTACGTCGGCGGCGAATTCAACGCCGTCCACAAGCCCTGGGACGCGACCGAACTGCACGTCTGCCTGGCCTTCCCCGATCTCTACGACCTGGGGATGTCCAACTACGCACTGCGCATCCTCTACGACCGCCTCAATCGCCGCGAGCGCCGCCCGGAGATGTTGGCCGAGCGCGCGTATCTCCCCGCGCCGGATATGATCGCGGAGATGCGCGCGGCGGCGCTGCCGCTCTACACGCTGGAGAGCTATCGCCCCGTCGCCGCCTTCGATGTGCTGGCCATCAGCGCCGCCTACGAGCAGCTTTTCACCAACGCGCTGGAGTTGCTAGATCTGGCCGGCCTGCCCATCCGCAGTGCCGACCGCACCGCCGAGCATCCGCTCGTCATCGGTGGCGGCCACGGCGTCTTCAACCCGGAGCCGGTCACCGACTTCTTCGATCTCTTCGTGATCGGCGAGGCCGAGGAGGTGTTGATCGAGCTGCTGGAGACCTTCCAGCGCGTCCGCGCGGAGCCGCGCGAGGCGCAACTCCGCGCCCTGCTGAAGATTCCGGGCTTATACATTCCGCGCTTCTACCGCGCCGCCTATCGGGCCGATCACACCCTCCGCGCCATCGAGCCAACGACGCCAGACGCGCCGCTGCCCATCCAACGGCGGCTCGTGTCGGAGTTGCCCGCGCCGCCCATCCGCCAGATCGTGCCCAACATCGATATCGTCCACAACCGCGCCATCGTCGAGATCCAGCGCGGCTGCCTGCGCGGCTGTCGCTTCTGCCAGGCGGGGATCATCACCCGCCCGACGCGGGAGCGGCCCGCCGAGGCGTTAGTCGAGGAGATCGCGCAGGTCTTCGAGGCGACCGGCTACGAGGAGTTGTCGCTGCTCTCGCTCTCTGCCGCCGATCACAGCGAGATCTCGGAGCTGTTGGACGCGCTGCAAGCGCGCTTCAATGATCCGCCGACGACCTTCTCGCTGCCCAGCCTGCGCATCGACTCCTTCTCCGTGGCGTTGGCCGACGCCCTGAGCGAGGGGCGGCACTCCGGCTTCACCTTCGCGCCGGAGGCCGGCACGGAGCGGCTGCGCCAGCGCATCAACAAGCAAATCTCCGACGAGCAACTGCTGACCATCGCCAAGGAGGTCTTCGCGCGCGGCTGGCGCACGCTCAAGCTCTACTTTATGATCGGCCTGCCGGGCGAGACCGATGAGGACATCGACGCACTGATCGAGCTGGCGCACCAGGTGCGCCGCATCGGCTATCACGAGGGCGGGCGCAAGACGGAGGCGCACGTCAGCGTCAGCACCTTCGTCCCCAAGCCGCAGACGCCGTTCCAGTGGGAGCCGCTCATCGATGAGGCGACGTTGGCGCATCGCCAGGAGATGCTCAAGCAGCGGCTGCGCGGGCCGGGGATGCACTTCTCGTGGAATCCCTACGATGGGACGCGATTGGAGGCGCTCTTAGCGCGCGGCGACCGGCGCCTCAACGCCGTGGTGGAGCGCGCCTGGCGCTTGGGCGCGCGCTTCGATGCCTGGTCGCAGTGGCAGGATATGGCGGCCTGGGAGCAGGCCATCGCGGAGTTTGGCGCGGAGGTCTTCGGTTCCGCCGATGAACTACTGGCGTTCTATCTTTACCGGCGGCGATCCGAAGATGAGACGCTGCCGTGGGATCATCTCCACAGCGGCGTGGAGAAGCGCTTTTTGCTACGCGAATATCAGCGCAGCCAGCGCGGGGAATTTTCGCCCCATTGCCGCGAGCAATGCTTAGGCTGTGGCATCCGCCGCACTTATCCGACACAACACCGGGAGGATTGGCCATGTCTGACGTAGATATTTATCGCTATCGCATTCACTTCGCCGCGCGCAAGAGCCTGGCCTACATCTCCGTGCTGGAGTTGGGAACGCTGTGGGAGCGCACGCTGCGCCGGGCCGGCGCGCCGCTGCGCTACAGTCAGGGGTACAATCCCCGGCCCAAGATTCAATTCCCGGCCCCGTTGCCCGTCGGTTGCGGCGGCGAGGCGGAGTTTTTAGATGTGCTCTTCGATGCGCCGCGCGAACCGGCGGAGATCCGCGCCGCGCTGGTGGGCGCGACGCCGCCGGATCTGGAGGTGCACGCCGTCGAGGCGATCCCCTACCACGCGCCCGCGCCGGATCAGCAACTCGTGGCCACGGAATATCGCACCTGGCTGCACGGGGTCGCGCCCGCGACCGTCGAGGCCGCCGCGACAGCCTTTATGGCCTCGGAGGAGGTGCTGGTGAAGAAGCGCGGCGGCAGCCGGCGGGGCAAACTCTACAACTTTCGCCCCCTCGTCTACGACCTGCGCGTCGAGACGCCGCCTGAGCCATGGGACAGCGGCCTGTGGATGCACCTCAGCGCCCGCCACGGCGCGACCGGCCGCCCCGACACCCTGCTTCGCGCCCTGGAATTGGCGGATGTTCCGCGTCGCTGCACCCGCCTCCGCCTGATTTTGGAGGGGGAAGCAGCGAGCCGAAGGATTAAAGGGGAAGAAGAGAACAGAATTTTTCACGCCTGATCCAGCGGGCTGCGGACGGCGAGCGGCCCACGATTGAAGACGTGGGTGTAGATCATGGTGGTTTTCACATCCTTGTGGCCCAGGAGTTCCTGCACGGTGCGAATATCGTAACCGGCCTCAAGTAAGTGGGTGGCAAAGCTATGGCGGAAGGTGTGCGGGCTGACGTGTTTGGGAATCCCGGCGACCTGTGCGGCGGCGCGGACGGCTTTCTGAATGCTGCTTTCGTGCAGGTGATGGCGGCGCAAAGTATCGCTGCGCGGATCTTTGGAGATGCGGGCGGCGGGGAAGACGTATTGCCAACCCCATTCGCGGCAGGCGTTGGGATATTTGCGATCCAGGGCATCGGGCAGGTAAACGCAGCCATAACCGCGCTCCACATCCTGCGCGTGGAGTTGTTGTACTTGCAGCAGATGGATACGTAGCGGTTTGGCCAGGCTGGTGGGCAACATCGTGACGCGGTCCTGGTTGCCCTTGCCCTCGCGCACCACAATTTCACCGCGCGCGAAGTCCAGGTCTTTGACGCGCAACCGCAGCCCTTCTAACAAACGCAATCCGCTGCCATAGAGCAATTGGGCGACCAGGCGCTGTGTGCCGGACATCTGCCGCAAGACGGCTTGCACTTCGGACTTGGTGAGGACGGTGGGCAACCGGCGAGGTTTGCGGGCGCGGATGGCTTCCAGGTCGAGCGGATCGAGTTCCTGTTGCAGTACCTCGCGGTATAGGAAGAGCAAGGCGCTGAACGCCTGGGTTTGGGTAGAGGCGGCAACGTGGCGCTCGACGGCCAAATGTACGAGGAAGGCGCGAATTTCAGGCGTGCCCATCTCGCGGGGATGGCGTTTGTCGTGGAAGAGAATGAAGCGGCGCATCCACCCGATGTAGCTTCTTCGGTACGCAAAGCATAGTGTTTGACGCGCAACAAGTCACGGGCTTGATCCAGCAGTTTTTTCTCCGGCGGCATACGTATATCCTCTCATTGGCTTTTGTGATTGTCTATCTATACTAAGATTGAGGTTCCAACACAGACGTACCAAGATAATCCCCCCAAGGAGGCAAACACAGGTATTATACAGAAATTTTCCCGATAAGATACTATCAGGGCGTAAAAAGCGGGGTAGTGGTTATATGTTAACTGATAAACCGATGGCACCACACAGTATTGTAAT
>JBKHCQ010000360.1:0-3860 GCA_046541755.1 Anaerolineales bacterium
CCTCTGGGTCCTCCTTCGCCTGCGCAACCAGCGCTTCCATATCTATCGCCTCCTGATCTATCGCCTCCTGATCTATCGCCTCCTGCGTCATCATCATGGGGGCTTCCTCTAGCGCCAAGGCCACCGCGGCGAGCGCCAACGTCCCGCGCTGGCCGCCGGATCGGCCAAGATGGCCAGGTCAGCGGGGAAGTCGGGCGCGCGATTCCGCGCCATCAGCGCGGCAAGCAGCTCCTGCATCCGCCGGTAGTGATTCATCCCCGTGATCCAATCTCCGTCTCTTATTCCCAAGCTAACTTTACGAAGCTTACTACGAACGGAAAAGGGAAGTTATCTAAAGTTTAGCATATCAGCAATAGAGAGCAATAGGATGAGAGCGATTGCATCCCGGCGCGTGGCTTATGCTCTAGATCAACTCTGGTATAATGGGGCGTGGCGCTTTTTATCACTCAAGCCTTTTTGGGCGCTATGGAAAAAGGCGCGCCTATTAACTCAAAACCCCCGTCTCGGGGGCGTCTGCAAAGCAAGAGAGACGTTTTTAAGCCGTCCCCGGGGACGGGGAGCTTTTTTGAGTAGCGTGTCACTTTTGCCGTAATGCCTTGGGGGAGAATCGCGATGTCAAACAAGATGCACGTAGGTTTGCCTTTGATGGATGTGATATGATCGGCGTTCTGAACATTAACAAGCCCATCCGAAAATCCTCCCACGATGTGGTGCAGGCCGTGCGGCGGATTATGGACATCCGCCGGGTGGGGCACACCGGCACATTAGATCCGCTGGCGACCGGCGTGCTGGTCATCCTGGTGGGGCCGGCCACGCGCTTGACGCAGTTTATTGTGGGGGCCGACAAGGCATATCACGCTGTGATCCGCCTGGGCGTCACGACCACGACCTACGACGAGGAGGGGGAGATCACATCGCGCGCGCCGGCCTCAATTATGGACAATGTGGATCGCGCGGCCATTGAGGCGGCGCTATCCGCCTTCGAGGGCGAAATCGCCCAGGCGCCGCCGATGTACTCCGCCGTTCGCGTGCAGGGACGGCGCCTGTATGAGCTGGCCCGCGAGGGTCAAGACGTCGAGCGCGCGCCGCGTTCGGTGACGATCTATCAGTTAGAGATCGCGAGCTACGAGCCTCCGGATCTGACGCTTGACCTGCGCTGCTCTTCCGGCACGTACGTGCGCAGCCTGGCCCACGATCTGGGACAAACGCTCGGCTGCGGCGCTTACCTCCGGGCGCTTACCCGCACCGCCGTTGGCCCGTTTCGATTGGAAGAAAGTTACACGCTGGATCAACTCCACGCGCTCGCGCAGGAGCAGCGATTGGACGAGGCACTGCATCCGCCGCGGGCCGCGCTCTACGATATGCCGAGCGTGCAACTCACGCCCGCGCAGGAGCGCGCCGTGCGCTACGGGCAGAGCATCGCCCTGCCGCCCACGCCGGAGCGCGTCGAGGCGTCACACCTCCAGGCCGAGGACGCCGAGGGGCGCTTGGTCGCGGTATTGATCCCCGTGGAGGAAGGCCGCTGGCGTCCCACGCTGGTCTTGCCGGAGCATGATTAACTGATCCTTGAAGAAAAACTTTTACAACCGTTTAGACTTGAGGTGCAACGCACTTTTGGGCTTGTCGCCAGGCATATCCTGCATGGAAAGTACCTTTTCTGTAAAGTGCGTTGCACCTTGGTCTGCTAACTTTCAACTTGCAACCTGCAACCTGCAACTTGCAACTTATCTTCAGGAGCGCTATGTGGATTGAACACGGACTCGAACATCTAACGTTAGAACACCCGACCGGCCTCACCATCGGGGCCTTTGATGGCGTGCATCTGGGCCACCAGGCGTTGATCCGCTGGCTGGTGGCCAACGCGCGCGGGGCCGGATGGGCGCCGGTCGTACTGACGTTCGATCCGCTGCCCCAGCAGGTTTTGAATCCTGATTACTGTGGCTTGCTCTCCGATCTCGATGACCGCCTGCCGATGTTCGCCGATCTGGGCGTGGACGGTGTCGTCATCCAATCCTTCGACGAAGAAGTGGCCGCGATCCCCGCGCGCGCGTTCGCCGCGCAGCTTCGCGCGCATCTCAACCTGCGCGGGCTGTGGGTCGGGCCGGACTTCGCGCTGGGCCGCGAGCGCGCGGGCCACGTCGCCGCGCTCCGGTCGATTGGCGAGGAACAAGGCTTCGAGGTGCACGTCTTCGATGAGGTGGTGCGCTGGGAGGGCGCGCCGGTGCGCAGCAGTCGCATCCGGCGCGCCATTCGCGCCGGGGATGTGGCGACGGCGTGGGGCTGTCTGGGCCGCCCCTATCGCCTGACGGGCCAGGTGACGCGCGGCGATCAGCGCGGGCGGACGTTGGGCTTCCCCACCGCGAATCTGCATCTGCCCCCGGCGCGATTGGCGCCCGTGCGCGGCGTCTACATCTGCCGGGCGCATCTCGCGCGGGGCAGCTTCCGGGCGATCACTAACGTTGGCGTGCGGCCCACGTTCGACCATCGCCCGCCCCGCGTGGAGGCTTACCTGATGGATTTCTCGGAGCGCATCTACGGCGAGCGGTTGCAGTTGGACTTTCTGCATCGCCTGCGCGACGAGGAGAAATTCGATTCGGCGGAGGCGCTGATCCACCAGATACACCGCGATGAGGCCGAGGCCCGCGCCTGGTTCGCGAAACACGAATATGAAGAGAAAGATGAAGAAACCCGCCAGAAAGCTCCGAGCCTCCTGGCGGGTGGGTGATCGCTTTATGGCGCGGGGATGGAAGTCCCCGCGCTAAAAGAACGAAGCCCTTCGGGCTAGTACGTCCAGCCTCCGAAGGAGGCTTTGTTCTTTTAGCCCGGTGCTTTAGCGCCGGGTATGATCGCGACCGGCCGCCCCTTGCCCTCCACCAGCCAACGATAGCTCTTCTCGATGCGATCCCAATTTTCCTCGCGATCCAAGCTCCAGAAGCGCCCGATGACCGAAGCGACGGTCCCGACGCCTAAGCGCTCGCCCTCTTTCTCGACCAGCTCGATGTAGTGCGCGCCGCTGCCTAAGCGCTCGCCGCGCCGCCCCAGCATCGAATGGACGTAGACCTCCGGAACATTTTCCCGCTGTGCCATTTCCATCAAGGCCTTGAGGTGCTTCACATCGCCGTGGGAGCTGTAAAACGAGACGATGCCCAACAGGTGCAGCTTCGCGCCGTCGCGCTGGGCGCCGTTCATCGCCCACAAGAAAGCCTCGTTCTCAAAGATCGAGCCATCCTCAATTGCTTGATCGATGCGGACGCGATCCGAGAGAATGCGCCGCCCGGCGCCGATGTGCGTGTGCCCCGATTCGGAATTGCCCACGGTGCCCTCCGGCATACCGACCGCCGGGCCGGCGGCTTCCAATCGCGTGCTCGGAAAGTTCGCCAGCAGGCGATCCATCACGGGCGTATGGGCCTCCTGGATCATATTGCCATAGGCCTCGTCGCGGATGCCCCAGCCATCGGCGATGACCAACAGCACGCGGCGCCGCCGGCGCTCGACGCTCTCGGGCAACAGCGAGGCGCCCGTCATCTCGGCGGGCTGCGGCAGGCCCAACAGATGGAGCGCGGTCGGCGCGATGTCGGTCAAGTCGTCGCCCTCGCGCAAGATCACATCGCGCAGGGCCGGGTCCGCGATGATAAAGGGGACGCGATTGTCCGTGTGGCCGGTGTCCACCATACCATCGGGGTAGAGCCACTCCTCAACGGTGCCGTGATCGGCGGTGACGATGGGCGTCACGCCGTGGGCCTGCGCCGCCTCCACCACCTCGCCCACGCGCCGGTCGACCTCCTCCACGGCCTTGAGCACGGCCTCGCGATCCTCGATGTGGCCGACGACATCGACGTTGACGAAGTTCACGACGATCA
>JBKHCQ010000361.1:0-3847 GCA_046541755.1 Anaerolineales bacterium
CATTTCATCCTGAGCGATGTGATGGCGCGCGCGCGTGTGAGGTCAAATGCGCGCAGACCTGGTTCAAGGTCGATGACGCGGAGAAATCGAGCATCCGCATCCGCGCGACCGACGAGGGCTTCGCGGCGGAGTTCTGCATTCAGTGCGGCGCATGCATCGCGGTCTGCCCCACCAACGCCCTGACGCAGGATCGCAACGGCGTGATCCACGTCAATAAGCGGCTCTGCGTGGGCTGTATGTCGTGCGTGGGATTTTGCCCTTACGGCGTGATGTATTATGATACAGACGACGCGGTGACGTTTAAGTGCGTCGCCTGCGGGCAGTGCGTCGAGGCGTGCCCCAACGACGCGCTCGAAATCGTAGAAGTAGACGAGGTCTCGACCGATTTATGGCAGGGCGTCGTACCGGGGTAATTTTTCTTAACCCTTGCGAAGGTTTCGGATAAACTCGCTCACCGGAAGAGCTTTGGGGTGCGAGTATCACCAGCTCGGCACAGATACGCGACAACCTTCGCAAGGTTGGCAATCATCCAAGCAAGAAACTTATGGAGGTACTATGAGCGAACACAATTTACAAGTCTTAGCAGCATTCGATTATGACGTCCCGACCGTCGAGCAGGGCTACACGGGACAGACGTTATACGTGAACGTGGACAGCGGCGAGATTCAGGCGAAGCCCGTTACCGAGGATATGAAGGAAAAGTTCGTCGGCGGGCGGGGCTTCGATCTGTGGTTGCTGTGGCACGGCGTGGAGGACGACACCGACTGGGACGATCCCGAAAACGAGATCGTCATCGCCTCCGGCCCCTGCGGCGGCACCACGCAATATCCCGGCTCCGGGAAGTCCATCGCGGTGGCGATCTCGCCGCTGACGCACATCCCCATCGACAGCAACGCGGGCGGGCACTTCGGCCCCTACCTCAAGTTCGCCGGCTGGGACGCCATCGAGGTGCAGGGCAAGGCCGAGGACGAGGTCATCGTCTATATCGATGGCCCGGCGGGCAAGGTGCAGGTACTGGCCGCGCCGGAGGATTGCCCCACCGACACGCACATGTTGGGACATTGGATGATGGACCACTTCGCCGCCAGCGATAAGGACAAGCGCCAGCTCTCTTTCGTCAGCGCCGGGCGGGGATCGGACCACACGCTGATGGGCTGCCTCAACTTCAGCCTCTATGATCGCCGCCGCCAGGATCTGCGCTACAAACAGGCCGGGCGCGGCGGGATCGGGACGGTGCTGCGCGATAAGAAGATCAAGGCGGTGATCGTCAAGAGTCCCCCTGTGCGCGGCGATTCTAATCAGCCGGCAGAGATGGAGCGCATCGCGGAGACCGGCGCGGAGATGCAACGCGAGGTCGCGACCTATGACGACCAGCAGAATCGGATGCGCCACAGCGGCACTTCCTACCTGGTGGAGATTATGAACGACTACGATCTGCTCCCCGTCCATAACTTCAAGTTCGGGCGGCACCCCGAGGCGGAGAAGATCAAGCGCGAGGTGTGGGAGGAGCGCTACACGCAGGGCATCCCCGATGGCTGCTGGTACGGCTGCACCGTGGCGTGCGCCCACGCCGTCGATGGCTACGAGGTGCGCACCGGCCCGTATAAGGGCCAGACGGTCATCGTCGATGGCCCGGAATACGAGACCATCGCCGGCTGCGGCTCCAACTGCGGCATCTTCGAGCCGTGGTATCTGCTGGAGGTCAATTTCTACTGCGACACCTACGGCATCGACACGATCTCTTTTGGCACCGGGATGGCCTTCGTGATGGAGTGCTACGAGGCGGGCGTCTTGGACAAGGAGAAGACCGGCGGGCTGGAGTTGACCTTCGGGAACGCGGAGGCCGCGATAGAGGTGTTACATCAGATGGCGCGCGGCGAGGGCTTCGGCCTGATCTTCGGCCAAGGCAGCCGCAAGATGAAGGATTACTTCGTGGAGCACTTCGGCGCGGATCGCGACTTTGTCCAGGACATCGCGATGGAGGCCAAGGGCCTGGAGTACTCGGAGTATATGACCAAGGAGTCGCTGGCGCAGCAGGGCGGCTATGGTCTGACGAATAAAGGCCCGCAGCACGATGAGGCGTGGCTGATCTTTATGGATATGGTGAACAACGAGCTGCCCACCTTCGAGGATAAGGCCGAGGCGCTGCACTACTTCCCGATGTGGCGCACGTGGTTCGGGCTGTGCGGCTTCTGCAAGCTGCCCTGGAACGACGTCGTTCATCCCAAGAACAAGACCGCCGATGAACCGCAGAAGATCCCCCATCACGTCGAGAACTATCGTCAAATCTTTATGGGCGTCACCGGGAAGGAGATCGCCACCGAGGATTTGATCACCCAATCGGAGCGCGTCTACAACTTCCAGCGCGTCTTCAACATCCGCCTAGGCCGGGGGCTGCGCGCCAACGACGCGATCCCTTATCGTTCGGTCGGCCCGGTCACCGAGGAGGAGTACGAATCACGCCAGGAGCGCTACGACCAGCAGCTCCGCGAGTGGCTGGATCTCGACCCGGAGGAGATGACGTTAGAGGAGAAGATGGCCGCGCATCGCGAGTACCGCACGCAACAGTATGAGCATCTGATCGACGCGGTCTATGAGCGCCGCGGCTGGACGAACAACGGCGTCCCCACCCCGGAGAAGTTAGCATCGCTGGGCATCGATTATCCAGAGGTGCTGGCGGTGGTGAAGAAGCATCTGTAAGAAGTTACAGGTTACAGGTTGAAAGTTGCAAGTTGCAAGTTGAGGTGCAACGCACTTGTCTCGATCACGAGAGGGGCAGATAAATTGAGTGCTCCGATATAGTTCAAAAGTGCGTTGCACCTGATGGCTCAAGCATATCTGATTCCCCTGAAAAAAGGTCAAAAATCCGATTTTTACGCACGTAACCTACTACATATATGAAATTCACGCGCGAAAAACCTACATCTAGTAGTAAATTTCTAAAAAATCGGATTTTTAGAGTTCCAGTAGAGTCATATCTATGATTACGATCAATCAACGCGAGCGAATCGAATGGACGCCGGGGATGACGGTGCGGGATGTGCTGGAGAGGATGAATTACACCTATCCAGAGGTCGTCATCCGCGTCAACGGCGAGGTGGTGATGGATGCGGCATACGACAGCTATCACGTCCCCGACGAGGCCGACGTGCGCATCATTCATTTGATGGCCGGCGGATGAGGCCGTTCCAAGAAAATAAACATCCCAACAACAAGTAATTTTCTGAGGAAAGAGGTCCAAGTTTGAGAGGTTTTAAATCCTGGAACTACCTGAGGGAATTCCAGAAAACGGAGGAGGCAATATAATGGCGCCTGGCATCGCGCTCGCTGTGAAGGTTTTTCTCTTTTTCGGGATGTTGATCGGCCTCTTGGGGCTGGTCGTGCCGATCTTCCCCGGCGTCACTGTGATTTGGCTCTTCACCTTAGTCTACGGGATCATCTTTGAATTCGGGACGTTGGGCGGCTGGCTCTTCGGCCTGCTCACACTGCTGGCCATAATCGGCGAGCTGGCCGACAATGTGTTGATGGGCGGGAGCGCCTATCGCGAGGGCGCGAGTTGGTATGCGATTGTGTTGGCGACGCTGGCCGGCCTGATCGGCAGCGTGCTGTTCACCCCTCTCGGCGGGATCGCGGCGGCGTTAGGCGCGCTCTATCTGATCGAATACCTGCGGGGCAAGGACGTCCATCTCGCCTGGCGGCGCACCAAGAGTATGGCCATCGGTCTGGGCTGGGCCTTTGTCGCGCGCTTCAGCATCGGCGTGCTGATGATCGTGATCTGGATCATCTGGGCCTGGTTGGGGAGATAAATACGTCGGAGTACCACTCCGACCTACATGCATGGGCTTGG
>JBKHCQ010000362.1:0-3844 GCA_046541755.1 Anaerolineales bacterium
CGGTCTTTAGCCGACTTCAGCTTTTAGCCTGCGATTCATCCGCAGGCGCAGGCGGTGCAAGACCGCCTTTTCTGACAATCAAGCGTTACACCCTGGGTTTCACTTTTTGGCGTGGCGATGTCCGTTGATGAATGCCCGCCTACAAACCCTGCACGAACTTCGCGACGCGCGCCATGCCTTTCTCGATGGTGGTGATGTCGGTGGCGTAGGAGAAGCGCACGTTAGTATCCGCGCCGAAGGCGGCGCCCGGCACGATGGCGACGTGGGCTTCTTGCAGCAACCGCTTGCAGAAGGTGAGTGAATCTAAGCCGGTGGCGCTGATGTTGGGGAAGACGTAGAATGCGCCTTGGGGCATGGGGCACGCCAGGCCGGGAATCTCCCGCAAGCGCGCCAACATCAGATCGCGGCGCTGGGCGAACTGCTCGCGCATCATGTCGATGGCCTCCTGCGAGCCTTCGAGCGCGGCTATCGCGCCGTATTGGGCGAAGGTGTTGGCCCCGGAGGTGGTGTGCGATTGGATGTTGATGGCGGCCTTGATCACGTGCTGCGGCCCGGCGGCGTAGCCCAATCGCCAGCCGGTCGCGGCGTAGGCCTTGCTGAATCCGTTGCACGTGATGGTCAGGTCGAAGATGTCATCGCTCAGGCTGCCGATGCTGCGATGCCCCTGGCCGTTGTAGATGAGCTTCTCGTAGATCTCGTCGGAGACAACGGCGATGTGATGCTTGACGAGAACCTCGGCCAACGCGGCCAGCTCCGCATCGGTGTAGATCGCGCCGGTGGGATTGGAGGGCGAGTTGAGGATAAGCGCGCGCGTCCGCTCCGTGATCGCCGCCTCGAGCTGCGCGGGCGTGATCTTGAAGTCGGTCGCTTCGGAGGCGGGCAGGTAGACGGGCGTGGCGCGCGCCAGCTTGACGATCTCCGGGTAGCTCACCCAATAGGGCGCGGGGATGAGCGCTTCATCGGCGGGGCTGAGGATGGCCAACAGTACGTTGAGCAGCGCCTGCTTCCCGCCCGTGCTGACGATCACCTGCTCCGGCGCGTAGGGGAGGTTGTTCTCGCGGCGGAACTTCTCCGCGATCAACTCGCGCAGGCGATGCACGCCGCCGGAGGGCGCGTACTTGGTCTTCCCGGCGTCCAAGGCGGCCTTCGCCGCCTCGCGGATGTGCGCCGGCGTGTTGAAATCCGGCTCCCCGACGCCAAAGTTGCACACATCCACGCCGGATGCCAACATCGCGTTGGCCTGGCTGGAAATGGCGAGCGTCATCGAGGGGGAGAGGGCCTGGGTACGGTCTGATAGTTGAATCACATGGGTCTCCTTGTAGAAAATATCAAATATCAAAGCAACAAATCAACATCAAAAAGACACTCGTTCGTGGTCAGGCACGCAATGAATGGTAATCAATGGAGTGCCGTTGTTCTATTCGCCCAGGTAGACGGTGGCTTGACCGGATTGGAGATCCATCGCCACTTGATAGGGCATAAATGCGCTATCGACATTCATCAGCAGGCCGCGTTGGGTCTCTTGGATGGTCAGCGTGACAGCGTCCTCTGGATCGCGTGGCCAGCCTATCGTCAGTTCATAGTTGTTGGCGCACCACAGCTTGCCGAAGCCGCGCGCGGGCATGATGTAGCCTTCGGGTGGTTCGATGGTCTCACACGCGGGCGCGATCTCCGGCTCCGACTCCTCCCACGTATCCTGGTGGACGCTGATCCACGCCTGGAAAGCGCTGGTATCCCAACCGTCGATGACGTAGATTTGCTCGGTATCGGCGCGCCAGATCATAAAGCTGCGATAGTGCAGGTGGGGGTTGGGATGGTTGACGTTGGCCCAGTACTGCTGCGATGCGCCCTGGACGGTGATGGGGTCATCGACCGCGCAGGTGACCTCCATATCCAACGGCTCGGCTTGTTCCAACACCGGCTGGAAGATATCGTCGGGCGCGAGGCAGTCGGGCGTCGAGGTGGGGGTTGGCGGCGTGGGGGTGGCGTCCGTCGAGGGGGGCGGCGGGGTAGGCGTCTGTGTCGGCGTCTGCGTCGGCGCGATGACGACGATCTGGACATAGATCGTGTCCCCAAAGCGGATGTCTTCGGGGGACTGGAGCCGCCACGTGCTGCGATAGGCGCCGGGCGCCATCGGAGCGATGAAATCGACGCTGAGGTTGACGATATCGCCGGCGGCGGCCGCGGGCGCGAGCACGCTGGGCGGCGCGCCGAGGGCGTCACCATCGACGAAGACCAACAGCGTCCCCGGCTGCCAATCGCACGTACCGTTATTTTTCATCTCCCATGTCTTGTGGAAAGGTTCACCCGGCGTCATCTGCGCGCCGTCGGGAATCGTCACATCGGAGAGGAAGTCGGCGTTGAGACGGCAGCCCGCCTCGGTCTCGACGCCTTCCGGCGTCGGGGTGGGAGATGTGGTCGCATCGGGCGTTGGGAGCGGGGGGAGATGGGTCGGCGTGGCGGTCGGCGTGGTAGTCATCGTTTCCTCAGCGGTGGGCGTCGTTATCGCCGTCGGTGACGGCGTGAGGTTGCACGCCATCAGGACAGCGCTAAAAAGCAGGGGGATCGTCCAGAAGTATCGACTGGTCTTCACTTTCATCGTGGGCCTCCATTTGCTATCCTGGAATGACTCTCCTGAAAAAAATCGGAAGTTTTGGTCGAGACTGCCACAGACAGTAACTTGTGAATGCAAAGGTGCCATATCTAGTAGGTCTCCATATAAACTTCCGATTTTTATGGCGTTTTTTCAGTGGAGTCTGGAATAATTTTCCCGGAAGCTTGCGAAGGTTAATCAGAGCCTTGTACCCTAAGTTATCTTGCTGTTTCTCGAGTTTTGAGAGTTTTGAGCATCGAGAATCCCCGCGTAACCTTCGCAAGGGTGGGGTCGCAATACGGCTTATCCTATCTCATATTCCCGCATCACAATCCAATCGAAGAGACGCGGGGGAAGCAACGGCTTGAGATGCGCGGCTAATTTCTCGTCGAAGCCGCCGACGAGATAGCGCGCTTTGGGCGAGGGATCTTGAATAATCTTGCCCACAATCTGCGCGACGCGGCTCGGCTCGGCGCCGTTCAGCTCGTCTTCCTCGAAGGCCGCGCGCGCGCGCTGATGTTGCGCCGCGTAGGCCGAACCCCCTTCTTGTTCTGTGGCGCGCGTCGTCTGGCGATGGGCGGGGAAGTCGGTGCGGATATCGCCCGGTGCGACTAAGACGACGTTGATATCCAGCCCCAGGCCCTTGATTTCCATGCGTAACGCCTCCGTCATCCCATGGAGCGCGAACTTGGCGGCGCAGTACAGCCCTTGATAGGGCAGACCGATGATCCCGCCGATGGAGCCGATGTTGATGAGCGTGCCCTGGCCCTGCGCGCGCATCGTCGGGAGCACGGCGTGGCAGACGCGGAGCGCGCCGAAGAGATTGGTCTCGAACATCGTGCGCGCTTCTTCTACCGAGGTATCCTCGACCGCGCCGCTGTAGCCGAATCCAGCATTGTTGATCACGACGTCGAGTCGCTCCTCGCGGGAGAGAATCTCCTGGACGCCCGCGTCTACGTCGTCATCCTCACGCACATCCATCTGGAGCATTGTGAAGAGCGCGTTCGGCGGGCGCCGCTGGCGACTCGTACCGTAGACATGATACCCTTGATGGGCCAGATGCGTCGCGCAGGCCTTGCCGATGCCGGAGGAGGCCCCGGTGATCAGAACGACGTTACGCTTTTGTGATGGGTTGGTCATGCTTTATAACTCCTCAAATCGGGTATAATATGTTTATATTATGCTATTCAGCGTAACCGTCAAGCTCGGCTGATGATGTAGCTTATGGGGACGTGAGTTAGACGTGAGTTA
>JBKHCQ010000363.1:0-3843 GCA_046541755.1 Anaerolineales bacterium
GCGCTCCATGGTGGCTTTCATGTCGTTATCACCGGCCGGCCAGTCCCCACCGCCGGCGTTGGCCGTATCGATGACCTCCTCAGCGGCGTTGGTGAGTGTGAGGATCTCGCCGCTGTTGCTAAGGCCATAGCCAAATCCGGTTGTTAAATCTGCCGGAATGTTGGCGACAGTCTCATCATTGGTGCGTTCAATAAGGTAAAAGCTCTGGGGCGCGATATGCCCACTAAGCTCAAGGGCCATGCCATCATTACTTGTAATTTGCCACCCATCTAAGGTGAGCGTTGTTGCCGTCGTGTTGTACAATTCAATCCACTCATCTGAAGCTGATGCCACCGTTCCCATCCACGCCACCTCATTGATGACGACCTCGCGCGGCGCATCTGTCGCCGCCTGCACGGTCGTCCGCGAGGTGGGGACGAGCATCACACTCAGAGTTATCCAGATCAACAAAAATCCGCCAACCAAAGCTACGATCATTCGACATCCACGGGGTTGCATATTTTTCTCTCCTGTAATTTAATATCTTCGTAAGTTTTGTGAGCCAGGGGGTGATCCCACCCTATAATACCTTAATCCCGTTGCTCTTTCAACGAAGTCGGCTATAATGAAGATAGGTGTTGGTTGTTGTGTTTGAATTCGGGAGTTAGATATGAAAGATAATTTGAAAGTTTTATTTATCGCTGCGGAAGCGTTACCCTTTGCCAAGGTGGGGGGCCTGGCGGATGTAGCCAGTGCGTTGCCTAAAGCACTGCGCGATGTGGGCGTCGATGCTCGGCTGTTGATCCCCCGCTATGGCAACATTCGCAGTAAGGATTACGACTTTCATCGCATTGGGAACTCCATTCCCGTGCCGGCCGGCCCCAGTGAGGAACGGGTGCATCTACTCCAGACTACCTCCGATGATGTGCCGGTCTATCTCATCTGGGACGATCACTACTTCTCCGCGCGCGAGAAGGTCTACGGTTTCCGGGATGATCCGATGCGCTTCGTCTTCTTCTCGCGCGCGGTGATTGCCGTGCTGAAGGCGCTTGATTGGACGCCGGACATCATCCACGCTAACGATTGGCACACCGGCCCCGTGCCTACCTGGCTCGATCTCTACGGGCGGAACGAGGTGGCGTACAAAGATATCGCGACGCTCTTCACCATCCACAATTTGGCCTATCAGGGCATCTGCGGGCGGCTGTTGCTCACCTTCGGACGGATGGACGATGTTCCGCATCTGCCCGTCGAGCCGCCCGGCCAGATCAATTGGATGGCTCAGGGCGTCGCGCACGCCGACCTCATCAGCACGGTCAGCTCCGCCTACGCGCGGGAAATCCTCCAGGAGGAATCGGGGATGGGGCTGGCGAGTCTGCTCCAACAGCGCGAAGATCGGCTCTTTGGGATTCTCAGCGGCATCGATGTCGAGCGCTGGAATCCCGACACGGACGAGGCGCTCCCGCAGACCTTTGATGTCGATTCTCTGAAGATGCGCTTGGTCAACAAGACCGTGTTGCAGCGCGATCTGCGGTTGAGTGGGCGCGTCGATGTGCCGCTGTTGGGTATGGTGAGTCGCTTGGACAACATCAAGGGCTTGGATCTGCTCTTGGCGGCGCTGGAGACGCTCTTAGATGAGCAGGACGTCGAGTTTGTGCTGCTGGGGACGGGCGAGCTGGCCTACGAGGAGAAATTCCAAGCGCTTCAGGCCCGCTTCCCGGATAATGTCCGCGTGTTGATCAAATTCGACGAGCGCGCCGCCCGTCAGATCTACGGGGGGGTAGATGCCTTCGTGATGCCGAGCCGGTCGGAGCCGAGCAGCGTGAGTGTGATGACGGCGATGCGCTATGGCGCGGCGCCCATCGTGCGCGCGACCGGCGGCTTGGCCGATATCGTGGTCGATGCCGACGCGCAGACAGATCGTGGGGTGGGGTTCACCTTCGAGGCCTACGAGGAGCGCGCGCTCTTAGACGCGATGCGGCGTGCTATCGCGGCCTACGCTGACCGCGAGCGCTGGGAGAGCATTCAGCGTCGCGCGATGGAGATGGATTTCTCCTGGAACGCCTCCGCGCAAGCCTACGTCGATCTGTATCAGCGCGCACTGGCGCTTCATCAGCAAGCACGATCCTCCTAAGGAGCCAAGAGTGAGAGATAAAGGACTATATGAGAGCCGATAAGCCGCTATTATGTATCCATGGCCATTTCTATCAACCCCCGCGAGAAAATCCTTTCACCGGCGTATACCGCTATGAACCCACGGCGGCGCCGTTCCCCAATTGGAATGCTCGCATCACCCACGAATGTTATGATCCCAACGCTACTGTAGGCAATTTCCATCGTATCAGCTTCAACTTAGGCGGCACCCTGGCGCGGTGGATGGATCAAGATGCCCGTTTGACCTACGAGAAGATCGTCGCGGCGGTCCAGGCGTATCAGAGCGGTTTTGGCGTTAGCAATGGTATCGCTCAATCTGTCCATCACACGATTCTGCCCCTGGCGCGCGGACGCGATAAGCGCTGTCAGGTGCGCTGGGGTGTCGCCAGCTATATCCATCGCTTCGGCGCGCGCCCCGATGGCATCTGGCTGCCGGAGATGGCCGTTGATTATCAGACCTTGGAGGCTGTGGCCGAGTCGGGTCTGTGGTTCGTGATCCTCTCCCAAGAGCAGGTGCGCGGCGATCTTTCGCCCGGCGCAGGCCCGTACAAGGTACGTCTACCTACCGGGCGCTTTATCACCGTCTTTGTGCGCGATGCCGGACTCTCGAATTACCTCTCCTTCAATATGCCCCCGGCGGACGAGGCCCGTCCGTGGATGAATGAGGCGCTGCGGGATCGCGCGCCTGGAGCATTGACGCTCATCGCGACGGACGGCGAGACCTTTGGACATCACCACCGGCAGGGCGTGGAGGTGCTCCGACGCTTGACTATGCCGACGTTCCAGGATGCTTACGAAGTGACGACTTTGAGTCGTTATCTCCGCCAACAGCCCCCGGTAGCCGAGATCGAGATTATCGAGAACACGGCGTGGAGCTGCGCGCATAATTTAGGACGTTGGGCGACTGGCTGTTCTTGCACGGAAGGCTGTGGCCACTGGAAGGGCGCGCTGCGTCGCGCCTTGGATAATCTCTCGCGGGAAATCGACGGCATCTACGCCGATGTCTTCCGCCGGCGCGATCTGGCCCCATGGCGCGTGCGAGATGATTACATTAATGTGCTGTTGGGCGGAGTAGATGATCAGACTTTCCTCTCCGAGCATCATTTAGGGCATCTTACCACGATGGCGCAGCGAGGCATTCTGAGCCTCTTGCGATCTCAAGTGCATCGCCAACGGATGTTTGCGAGTTGCGCCTTTTTCTTTGAGGATCTGGAGCGCATCGAGCCGCGTTACGCGATTGCCAACGCTGTTCAGGCGATGGCCTTGGTCTCCTATGCGACCGGCGATGATCTCACGCGCTCCTTCCGGCGGGATTTGAGCATCGCGGTGAGCCAGAACACGGGCCGCACCGGCGCCCAAATTCTAGACGAGATTCTTGAACGCGCCAACTTAGGCCTCAGCCCGCTGGGCGGCGATATGGAATCGACGCGCCCGGAGGAATTGGAAGAGAGCAAGGAGGTTGCATCGGACGGGTACGCATCGGAATTAGATGAAGTCGATTTCTTGGTGGAGAAGATGAACGATGATGAGGATGAAGTTGTTGATGAGGTCTCTGAAGAACTATCTGGGCCGGCAAAACCGGCAGATGACGTAGTATCTGTGCTTCAAAAAAAGCTTCCCAAAAAGCCCGGCGAATAAATTCGCGGCTACATTTACAAAACCGGCCTTCGCCGGTTAGAATCTGGTCGCCGAAGGGCGACTTCTACGATC
>JBKHCQ010000364.1:0-3833 GCA_046541755.1 Anaerolineales bacterium
GTGTCGGAATGCCATTCCAACCTACGACGCAAGTCAGATGCCTCGATTTTACATTCGGCTATCCTGGCCCACAGAAGCGCACGTAGACGACGCGCTCGGTCTCCGGGCGGACGAGCGCCGATTCATCCAGGCGCATGCCGACGACCCAGAGGATTTTGCCATCGGCCACGAGGAGCGGCAGGTAATCGCGCCATCGCAGCGGTGCCTTCTGGTTGATGAGAAAGTCGCTGAGCCGCACCGTGGCGCCGTCCATCCCGTGCGGCTGAAAGCGGTCGCCCGCCTGCCGCGTGCGCAGATAGGGCGCGTCGCCCACAGCGTCCGCATCCAACCAGGCGACGAAGGGGTTGACGTTCTCCGCGATGATTTCCAGGTTCCAGTAGGAGGCGTAGCGCGTTCGCACCGACCAGCCCTCCGGCAGATGCACCCTGCCCGGCACCGGGAGTTCGACCCGCATCTCGTCCGCGAGCCACGGGGCCTCCGGCGGCAGATGGAGCGCGTCCTGATCCGCGATAGTCAGAGTTTCGTAGCCCACGCGCAACTCCAATCCCTGCGGGAGCGTGGCCTGCGCGCCCGTCTCGCCGGTCTGGGCGATGCGCGCGGCGTTCTCCACGTGGCCAAAGTCGACATCGCGCAGGGTGCGGCGCAACTCGAAGGCGGCGCGGCGGATGATGGAGCGGCGCGTGGCCAGCGGCTGTTCGCGCCACCCGCGCAGATCGAAGACAAGAGCGTCGGGATGGGCCTTGACGAGCAGGGTGTCCCAGGCGATGCTGATGAATTCCTGCATCAGATTGTAATCCGCGCGGACGACCTCCGCCAGGTGCTGCAAGCGCTCCGAGATGCGCGGGTTGATCTCTGCAAGATCGGGCAGCACCTCGTGGCGGAGTTGGTTGCGGAAGAAGGTGGTGTCCAAATTCGAGCGGTCGAAGCGCGTCGGCAGGTCGTGGCGCTCGCAGTAGGCCTCGATCTCGGCGCGCGGGGCGCCGAGCAGCGGGCGGATCAGGTACATGTTATCGGGCTGGGGCATTTCAAGTTGGGGCAGGAGCCGATAGTTCTGGAGGCGCGTCTTGGGCAACATACCGCGCAACCCGGCGGGACCGGCGCCGCGCAACAGGTGCATCAGCACCGTCTCGGCTTGATCATCGGCATTATGCCCGACGGCGATGATCCGCGCGCCGACATCGCCGGCCACCCGGCAGAGGAAGGCGTAGCGCACGCGGCGCGCCGCTTCCTCTATCGCCAGGCCCTCGCGCTCGGCGATGGCGGGCAGATCAACCTGCTCCACGGTGCATGGGAGGCCCCACTCCGCCGCCAACTCAGCGACGAAGGCCGCGTCCGCGCCGGCGTCCGCGCCCCGAATCCCGTGATGGAGATGGGCCACGTGCAGGGTCAGATCCAACGGCGCCGCCAATCGCTGCAAGAGATGCAGGAGCGCCACCGAATCGGGGCCGCCGGAGACGCCCACGACGACCGTCGCGCCGGTGGGGAGCAGGTTATGGGTTGCGATGTAATCTTTTGTCTGTTGTAGCATACCTTTGGAAACTGGAAACTGGAAACTGGAAACTGGAAACTGGAAAGTTGGGAAATGGAAGTTAGAAGCGGACTAACATGCCGCAGTAGTCACAGGTTATTTCACGCATGCCTTTGAAGATGGGCGGCAGCTTCCCGCCGCAACTGGGGCAGACGGTGGGTAAATCCGTAGAGATCGCCTCCTCAGCCTCTTCCTCTGGGAATGCGACGCGCTCGGTGTCCAGTTGGCCCGTCTTCGCCCGCCGGATCAAGCTGGTCCATACTTCGTTGGTGCTGCCCTTGAGTTGGACGGTCACATCGCCGGGCAGGTCGCGCGTCCGCTCGGTGAAGCGCAGCGTGAGCAATTCCTGCCGCTTGAGGAACGCCCGCTTGTCCTCGGCTTCCATCTCCTCGATGTTGCCGATGGGCGAATCCCACAACATCTCCTGCACCAATTCTTTCTCGGTCACGATGAAGAGAATCTTCTTGGTCGCCTTCTTCTCCCGCTGCTCGAAGATGAGCCGGCCATCGGTGAGGAAGAGCAAGCCCTCCGGCTCCTCGCGGTCGCTCACCCAGACCGCCTTGCAGGCAGCGATGGGATATTCCTCTGGATAGAGATCGAACGAGGCGCTCTCGATGTTGTCCATCACAAAGCGGGCCTGGTTCAACTCGGCGCGCAAGCTGCGGGCGCCGCTCTCCGTCGAATCGAAGATGCCGCGCACGCGCCGCTGCGCCTCATCGATTTGACGCTCCAGATCGCTGAGCCGCCGATCCAATTGCGGGGCCAAGCTGTGCTGCCGCTCCGCGCGTTGCAGGAGTTGCTCGACGCTGTTGGCGGTCGACTGCAGGCGGTAACGCTGATCGTCCACCAGCCGCAGGGCCTCCGTCTCCTGATCGGGCCATCGCGCGCGCAGGTCGGCCGCTTGTTCTTCCCACTCGCTGTGATAGCGATAGCCGCGACTCCGCAGGCCGGCAATCTCGCTCTCCAAGCTCTCCACGGTGTGCCGCGTGCTATCCAATTCACTGAGCAGCGTGGCTAAGGCGACCGCGCCGGCCAGATCCTCCCACTTGGATCGAAGCTGAAGGAGTTGCGCCTGCGGATCGGTCCCGGTGCCGGAGACATGGGACGACACGCCGGATGAAGAGGAGAAAGAAGAAGATGATGATGATGATGGAGAAGTGCGTTTGGTCTGCTTGGTTGGCCCGCGCGACGGTGTGCTGGGCCGTTTTTGTGAGCTGCCCCGCGAGCTACGCCCTTTCGGAATCGACCGCTGCGATGAAGCGCCGCTCGATTTCCGGCTACTGCCGCTCTTTGCCGACCCCGACGACGACTTGCGCGGGGCGCCCTTCTTGTGTGCATCTTTCTTCCTGACCATCCTAACCCTCCTCAAAGTTGATGATTTTATACCTACCCTTGCGAAGGTCAATCAGGAGACTTGTCGATCAAGCGATCTCTTTGATATACACATAGCTTGAGATTTGAAATCCTCATACAACCTTCGCAAGGCTTCTCACGCCCGATCCTCGCCCATCGTATACCGCAGATAGGCTTCCATAAAGGCATCCAACTCGCCGTCTAAGACCGCCGAGATGTTGCCGGTCTCGTAGTTGGTGCGGTGATCCTTGACCATTTGATAGGGATGGAGCACGTAGGAGCGGATTTGGTTCCCCCAGCCGGCCTCGACGTGTTCGCCCTTGAGGGCGTCGATCTTTTGGCGGCGCTTTTCCTCTTGGCGCTGGATAAGCTGCGCGCGCAGGATGCGCATCGCGGTCATCTTGTTCTGGTTCTGCGAGCGCTCGTTCTCGCACGCGACGACGATATCGGAGGGAATGTGACGGATGCGCACGGCGGTCTCGTTCTTCTGCATGTGCTGGCCGCCGGCGGAGGAGGCGCGGAAGGTGTCAATTTCCAGGTCGCGGGGGTCGATTTCGACATCGACATCTTTAGCCAGATCCGGCCAGACCTCGACCAACGCGAACGATGTGTGGCGCCGGTGCGCAGAATCGAAGGGTGAGAGGCGCACCAGGCGATGCACGCCGCGCTCGCATTTGAGGTAGCCGTAGGCGTAGCGCCCAGCGATGCTCACCATCACACTCTTGATGCCGGCCTCATCGCCCGCCAGCGAATCCAAAATCTCGGTGGCGTAGCCGCGTTGCTCGGCCCAGCGGAGGAACATCCGTAGCAGCATCTTGGCCCAGTCTTGCGCGTCGGTGCCGCCCGCCCCGGCGTGAATGGCCAAGATGGCGTCTCCCTGATCGTAGGGGCCGGAGAGCAACAGCCGAAACTCCGCCCGGCCCAACTCCTCCTCTAACGCTTCCGTCTCCGA
>JBKHCQ010000365.1:0-3832 GCA_046541755.1 Anaerolineales bacterium
ACGTAACTAAACAGATACCAAAAAGGAGCCAAACAATGGGAAAGTCCGTGGGAACTCTATCGACAGAAGAATTCGAACAACTGGTTGAACGTACGATAGATAAACGCTTTGAAGTCTGGCTTACCCAACTGATGGATGCTTTAATGAGTTTGCCCGAAGAGGAAAGGGCAGAATTACAGCCCGATTTTGCAGCATCTCTCAAACAATCGCTAAATCAGGCTCGTTCGGGAGAGGGGATCGATCTAGAAACCTTCCGCGAGCAACTTGGACGATGAATGCTTTTAGAGTCATCCTGACGCCAGAAGCCCAGACCGATATCAAACAACTTGATGCTCCCCTTCAAACCCGCATTCTGGATAAACTGGCGTGGATGGGGCAGAACGCAAAGTATTTACGCCATCACGCGCTCCAAGGGAAGGAATGGAGCGGCTGTTTCAGATATCGCCTCGGTGATTATCGAATCATCTACCAGATCGACCGATCCGCCGAGAAACTGGTTATCTTGAAAGTCGGACATCGCCGCGAAGTATACAGATAAAACCTCTCTGATCCACTAAAGCTCAGTCCAGAGCAGCTAAACTCCCACTTGCTACTGTAGCATCCCCCTGTCCTTGTAGTATTTCCCCCTAGATGTCGCATCCCTCATCTCTTGCCCCTCGTCGAATTCCGGTTATCATGAACAACCGATGCACAACTGACGAACAAGCTGATACCTAGGCCAACGAGGAGGCCAATTGAATACACGTCAATCTGTTAAAGAGACCATCGCCCCGGCAGAGCGCGCTTATCTGGTGGGCGTGGATTGGAAGTGGACGCCCGACGGCAAGTACATCGACGACGCCTGGCCGGCGTCCGAGTCGCTGATAGAGTTGCATCGCTTGGCCGAGACCGCCAATCTTCAGGTGGTGGGGCAGGCGGTGCAGCAGCTCGAACGCCCCCACCCCAGCACCTTTATCGGCGGCGGCAAGGCGCGGGAGATCGCCGAGGATGCCCGGATGATGGACATCGATGTGGTGATCTTCGACGATGAGCTTTCGCCCCGCCATCAGCGCGATTTGGAGAAGATCTTCGGGCGCGATACCAAGGTCATCGACCGCAACGGGCTGATCCTGGACATCTTCGCGCTGCACGCCCACACCCGCGAGGGCAGCCTCCAAGTCGAGTTGGCGCAGTACGAATATCGCCTGCCCCGGCTCACGCAGACCTGGACGCAGCAGGCGCTCACGCGCCAGGCGGGCGGGCGCGCCGGCGGGAGCACGGGCGGCGTCGGTCTGCGCGGCCCCGGCGAGACCAAATTGGAGATCGATCAGCGGGCCATTCAGCGGCGCATCGTCCAGATCAAGCACGAGCTGGAGGATGTGCGCGCGCATCGCGCCCGCCACCGCAAGCACCGCCGGCGCAGCGGCCTGCCGACCGTCGCGCTGGTGGGCTACACCAATGCCGGCAAGTCCACGCTGCTCAACGCGCTCAGCGGCGCCCACGTCTACGTCGCCAACCAACTCTTCGCCACACTTGATCCCACCACGCGCCGCGTGGAACTGCCCGGCGGCACGGTGATCTTGGTCACCGATACCGTCGGCTTCATCCAAAAGCTCCCCACGCAACTCATCGAAGCCTTCCACGCCACCTTGGAGGAGGTCACGGAGGCGGATCTACTCCTGCACGTCATCGATGTCAGCCACCCACGCGCGAAGGATCAAGCGCAGGCCGTCTACCAGACGCTGGAAGAGATCGGCGCGCGCGAGTTGCCCATCCTCAACGTGCTCAACAAGATCGACCGCCTGGAGGATCCGCAGGCGATTCGCGCCTCGCTGGAGGATATGCCGGATAGCGTCGCCATCTCGGCGCTCGCCAACTACGGCATCGACGCGCTCAAAGCGGAGATCGAAGAGGTACTGGAATCGGAAATGTACCCGTTGGACGTGCTCATCCCCTTTGAGCGCGGCGATATGGTGAGCGTCTTCCACGAGCGCGGCCTGATCGATGAAGAAGAACATTTGCCGACCGGCACGCGCATTCGAGGCCGCATCCCCCAACATCTGCTACCGGATTTCAAGGCGTTTATTGAAGCGGAGCAGACTCATGAGTCGTAAATCACACTGGCGCAAACAGCAACATCAAGAGGAATACTTTCAGAAGGCGAAAGAAGAGGGCTATCGCGCGCGCTCGGCCTATAAGCTGCTCCAAATCCAAAAACGCTTTCACATCCTCCGGCGCGGCGATGTGGTGGTGGATCTGGGCGCGGCGCCCGGTTCGTGGTCGCAGGTCGCGCGGAAGTTAGTTGGGGATCGGGGCCAGGTGATCGCGCTGGATCTCCAAGAGATCGAGCCGATTCCCGGCGTGACCATCCTCCAGGGGGATATGACGGCGCCCGATGTGCGGGCGCGCGTCATCGCAGCGGCGGGCAAGCAAGCCAACGTGGTGTTGAGCGACGCCGCGCCCGCCACGAGCGGCATCAAGCTGCGCGATCACGTCCTTTCGATGGAGTTGGGCCACGCCGCGCTGGAGGTCGCTCGGCAATTGCTGGAGCCACAGGGCAACCTGGTGATCAAGGTCTTCGAGGGCGAGGATCTGCCCCAATTGATCCGCGCCGTCAAGCGCGCCTTCCGGCGGGTCAAAATCCACGCGCCGGACGCCTCGCGCCAGGGCAGTTGGGAGACCTTTATCGTGGCGCGCGGCTATAAGGACCCCAAAGGAGCATGAACTGATGGAAACCAAATACCACGCGCTCGCGATCCTCACCGTGATGATGCTGCTGGGCCTGGTCTTCGTGGGCAAACATCTGCCGATCACCACCTCGCTGTCGGCCAACGCCGCGCCGGAGGACGAGGTCACGTCCACCGCCACACCTATCCGCCAGAGCGATCCCACCCTCACGCCGCCCGCACCCACCTCGACGCCCCTGCCCACGCCCATCCCGCCGACAGGAACGCCGGAGCCAACCGCCACAGCGACCGCCACGCCGCTGCCGACGCCCACCCCAACGCCCGATATGTCCATCTTAGACGCCCGCCTGGCCGAGGACGCCGATCTTCGCGCCGCGATCTGCCAGCCTCATCAAAAGCTCACGGAAAACCCACGCGAGGACGAGGTCATCGTCCCGATCCTGCTCTATCACTTTGTGGGACGCGCCACCCTGGAGGATGACGCGCAGCAGAGCACCACGCGCTACAACGTCACGCGGGCGGATTTCGACGCGCAACTGGCGCTGCTGCGCCGCCTGGGCTACAAGACCGTCACCATCAGCGAGGTCGTCGCCGCCATCAACGGCGAGGGCGACTTACCCCCGCGCCCGGTCGCCATCACCGTCGATGACGGCTGGGTGGAGCAATACACCAACATCTTCAAACTGCTCCAGAAGTATCAGATGAAAGCTACGTTCTACATCCCCAGCACCTACCCGGTGGGCGGGCGCTTCGTCACCTGGGAACAGCTCCAGGAGATGGTGGACGCCGGGATGGAGATCGGCTCGCACACGCGCAAACACACGGATCTCGCCGCGTTAGATGAGGAGACCGCCTGGTTCGAGATCAACGGCTCCAAAGCCACACTGGAGGCCACCCTGGGCATCAGCGTCACCAGCTTAGCTTATCCCTACAGCAGTTACAACAGCGCCGCCATCGAACTGCTCCAGAAGGCCGGCTACGACGCCGCCGTCGCGATGGGCAGCACGCCGCGTCAAAACGCGGATCGGCTCTACACCCTCCAGCGCTTCGAGATCTTCGGCGTCCGCTCCCTGGCCGAGTTTTTGGATTGGCTCCCCTGGCGCGGCCAACAGACCGCCCTCTGTAAAGAGGATGAGCTTCCTATTGAGTAATACTTGAGTAATACT
>JBKHCQ010000366.1:0-3797 GCA_046541755.1 Anaerolineales bacterium
GGGGAGGCGTCGATGAAGAAGAAGAAGAAGAAACACATCCCGCAGCGCATGTGTATCGCGTGTCGCACGCGGCGTGATCAACGATCCTTAATCCGCGTGGTGCGACTCGCCGAGGGTCAGGTGGTGGTCGATGTCAAAGGGAAGCAGAATGGACGCGGCGCCTATCTCTGCCCGCAGCAGAGTTGTTGGATGCAAGCGCTATCGCGAGGGCAGTTGAATCGCGCGCTGCGCGCGAAGTTGACAGAGGATGAGATCGCCGGCCTACAAGCTTACGCCGCGACATTGCCGGACATCTCGCCGGTACAAGATGTTACGTCACGAGATGAATGATTAATTTATTATGAATATGAGGAGAGGAGGTCGGAAATGAGTCCTAAAGAGATCACCATATCTGAAATTATAACTGTACGTGACTTCGCCGAAAAATTAGGAGAGACGCCCATTACGGTGATCAAAGCCCTGATGAACAACGGGGTGTTGGCCAGTATCAATCAGCAGATCGATTTTGATACGGCTGCGATTATCGCCAGCGAGTTCGGTGTGGAGGCCAAACTGCCTTACGCGGAGATTGAAGAGGAAGCCGAGTCTGAGCTTTCCTCCTGGCAACTTCTCCTGGCCGATGAAGAGCCGGAAGATTTGTGCCCGCGCCCGCCCGTCGTGACGGTGTTGGGCCACGTGGATCACGGCAAAACCTCCCTCCTGGATGCCATTCGTCACACGGATGTCGTCGGCGGCGAGAGCGGCGGCATCACCCAGCATATCGGCGCGTATCAGATCAAACACGAAGGCCGGCGATTGACCTTTTTGGATACGCCGGGCCACGAGGCCTTCACCGCGATGCGCGCGCGCGGCGCTCACACGACCGACATCGCCGTGTTAGTCGTGGCCGCCGATGCCGGCGTGCAGCCGCAGACCATCGAGGCGATTAATCACGCCCGCGCGGCCCACATCCCCATCCTCGTCGCGCTGAACAAGGTGGATCGGCCCAACGCCCAGCCGGAGGTCGTCAAGCAGCAGCTTGGCGAGGAGGGCTTGATGCCCGATGAGTGGGGCGGCAATACGATGATCATTCCTGTCTCGGCAAAGATGGAAGAGGGCTTGGATGACTTGCTAGAAGCCATCGTCCTGCTGGCCGAAGAGCTGGGCGTCAAGGCCAATCCTAACCGCAAGGCCATCGGCGCCATCATCGAAGGGCGAATGGACCGCCGCCGTGGCCCGCTGGGGACGGTGTTGGTGCAGAACGGCACGCTGCGCACGGGCGATGTCGTCGTTGTGGGGAAGACGTGGGGCAAAGTGCGCCGCCTCGAAGATGAGGATGGCGTCTCTCACCGCACCGCGCCGCCCGCGACCCCGGCCGTGATCCTGGGCCTGAACGACGTGCCGGAGGCCGGAGACCGCCTGATCGTCGTGGATGAGGAGCGCACCGCGCGCGCCATCGCTGAAAAACGCCAGGAAGAAGCTCGCGCAAGAGACTTGGCGCAGAAACGCCAAATCCTGTCGCTGGATACCTTCTCCGCTCGCATCCGTGCCGGGCAGATCCAAGAGCTGAACATCGTGCTCAAGACCGATGTCCAAGGCTCCATCGAACCCATCGTCAATTCACTGGAAAGCCTGGATATGGAGGATGTTAAGATCAACGTGATCCACGCCGCGCCGGGCAACATCAACGAGTCGGACGTGAACCTGGCGCTGGCCTCGGAGGCGACCATCATCGGCTTCCGCGTCTCGCCCGATGCCGTCGCCCGTCGCATGGCCGATACAGAGGGCGTCGATATTCACATCTACGAGATCATCTACGAAATCATCGACGACATCCAGAAGGCGATGAAGGGCATGTTGGCCCCGACCTTCGAGGATCAGATGATCGGTCACGCGCAGGTGCGGGATACCTTCGACATCTCCAGCATTGGCCGGGTGGCCGGGTGTTACGTGGCCAGCGGCCGGGTGCAGCGCAACGCTCATGTGCGCGTCTTCCGAGACAAAGAGATGATCTACGATGGTCACATCGACTCGCTGAAGCGCTTTGAGGAAGATGTGCGCGAGGTCAAAGAAGGCTTCGAGTGCGGCATCAAAATCGAAGGCTACGATGATATTGAAGAGGGCGATGTGTTACAATTCTACGTCAAGAAGCGGGTGGAGCGGTAACATTAACCATCGGGCCAGATGCAGGGCGGAATGCCATTCCGCCCTATATTTCTCATAATTAATGAGTAAGCACGAGCAAAGGAACCAAATCACCTATGAGTAAAAAATTCTTAGGACGAGTCAACCGTCTTATTCAACAGAAGGTGGCTAAACTCTTGCTGGAGCAAAGCCACGATAGCCGCTTATCCGACGTTACCATTACAGATGTCTCGGTCAATCGCGACACGACGCGGGCCGAGATCTACTACAGCATCATCGGCTCCGATGCGGACGTCGCAGAGGTGCAGGAAGCGCTGGTGGGCGCGGCCGGCTGGCTGCGCGGGGAGATCGCGCCGACGTTACGGCTCCGCAACATCCCAGAACTGGTCTTTATCCACGATATGTCGCTCGAAACAGGCGAACGGATCGACCAGCTCTTAGATGCGTGGCGCGAAGAAAAAGAAGATGACGATCGCATCCCAGAAGAAGATGCAGCAGGCGATAGCGCTTCTTAAGCGCTGCGAGCGTCCGCTGCTGATCGCGCATCCCCGGCCGGATGGCGACACCATCGGATGTGCGTTGGCGCTGCGCTTGGCGCTGCTGGCCCTGGGCAAGCGGCCCACGGTCGCGTGCGTACATCCCATCGGCGAAACCTTCGCTTACCTCCCCGGCGCCGACGCTTTTGTGCGCGAGGCGGCGGAGGACGCCGATTATGATCTAGTCGTCGCCGTCGATATGAGCGACTTGGATCGGGCCGGCGGGCTGTACTACGAGAGTTGGCGCGAGCGGATGCCGCTGCTGGTCGTCGATCATCACGCGACCAACGATGCGTTCGGCGATGTGAACATCGTGGAGCCGGAGGCGGCGGCGACCGCGCTGCCGATGACGCGGCTGATCGCGGGGCTGGGCGTGCCGGTCCGCGACGAGATCGCGACCTGCCTGCTGGTGGCCGTCCTGACCGACACACGCGGCCTCCGCACCGAATCGACGACGCCGGAGGTCTTGGCCTTCGTCGCCGATCTCATCGAAGCGGGCGGGGATTACCAGGGCGTGATGCAGAAGACGCTCGACGCGGTGACCTATCGCAAGATGCGCGGCTGGGGCGTCGCGCTGAACCGGCTCCAGCTTGAGGGCCAGGTCGCGTGGACGACTTTCCCATTGGCCGAGAAGGAAACGTTAGGCATCAACGATCACTACGATCTCAACCTGGGCAATTTACTCAGTCGCGTGGCAGAGGCGAAGATCGTCGCCAGCTTTTTAGAGATGCGCGATGACTCCGTCAAGGTCAGCCTGCGCGCCCGCCCCGGCTATGACGTGGCCTGGATCGCCAAGGAACTGGGCGGCGGGGGCCATCGTTTGGCCGCCGGATGCTCCATCCCTGGGTCATTGGATCACGCACAGGCGGAGGTGCTGGCCCTCATCCGCGAGGAGCTGGCGCGGCAGTGGGCGCAGCGGCGGGCGGTAACGTTGACAATTTCGCGAGATGATCTATAATTTTCCGCAGTTGGACAGATACATAATCAAAACCAAGTGGAGGAATTAGGAATGACCGAGATGCTGACGCCAGTCCGTAGGGAGCGACCAGCATCATGACGTGATTTCCATATCCTAGCTTGTCAAGCCTTTAGCTATTCAAGGCCGTGGTGCTTAACCGCCCACGGCCTTTTTTATTT
>JBKHCQ010000367.1:0-3797 GCA_046541755.1 Anaerolineales bacterium
AGCTATCGTTCCCCACCCGATGCGGGGAACATCGCCCTTATGCTAACCGGAGAGGGTCTCGGTGATTCTCTGGAACCTTAGTAATTTTTGCTGGCCCTGGTGAGAATTTTTCTCAAGGGGCTGGTTACTGATTGAGGCAAGCACAGATTGTTCCAAATGGCCTGTGTTATCGGATCTCAATAAACAAAAGGAGGATTCGGAACGTTGAGATCCAAATCCCCTCAGGCACGCCAACACAATCTGTGTATGCTCAATAGGGACTGGCATACCAATTGAACAATGGGCGCAACCATCCCACACGAATGTAACAACCCAGTAAACTATAAAGGGGTTCTACGCGCTTGTAGGCTGTATTGAGGAACAGTCGTTTAGCAAAGCCAGGTTCATCTGGACAGCACCGGCGTAAAATCGAAGGCCAAGTATAGAATTGTTCATAGGCGCGGAGGTAACCCGCCTCGAGTTCTTGCGATGTCATTTGGGCGGGGTGAAAGACGCACTGCGTTGTATCATAATGTGACCAGTCGCGATCGAATATTCGACCCTCTGCATCCAGCCGCTTGTGGAGTGTGGTTCCCGGATAGGGTGTGAGTACGGTAAAGGTCGCTGTTTCAAGACGCGCTTCTATCCCAAAAGCCACGGTACGTTCAAAGACATCCAAATCATCGTGGTCAAAACCAAACACAAAACTGCCATTCACCATAATGCCCCGGTCGTGTATGCGACGAACATTACGAACATAGTCCTCGACACGATTGCAGTGCTTGTGTACCTCGCTGAGACTATCTGGAACAATGCTTTCAAAACCAACGAACAGTGTCCGACATCCCGACTCAGCCATCAAGTCGAGCATAGCCTCATCGTCGGCCACTTCGATGGAGGTCATCCCCAACCAATGTCGCTTGCGCGGGATGAGTTCGGTAAACAATTCACGCGCAAAGGGTTTGTTCACAGTGATGTCATTATCCAGAAATGAGATGACTGGAGCTGAACGTGCGTCGATGTCCTGCAAAACCTTATCAAGAGAACGTTGACGGAAATTAGGCTTGGGGCGACAACTCTCGTAGCAGAAGTCGCATCGCCGGGCGCAACCGCGCGTTGTAGATAACGACGCTTGGAGGACATAGTCGTCGGAATCGAAGGGTGACCAGTCGGGCGTTGGTGTCTCATCCAGCGAGCGCATCTGCCCCTGGTAGATGCGCTTCAACTGCCCGGCTTCGGCATCGCGGACGACCTGGGGCCAGATAGATTCTGCTTCATCTACCACAATGGCATCGGCGTGAGCTTGAGCCTCTTCTGAGCAAACCGTGACGTGCGGTCCGCCCAAAACCACAGGGATACCCCGCTGTCGGTAATGGTCAGCTAGATCGTAGGCACGGGATGAGGACGCCGTCCATACGCTGATGCCGATCAGATCTGCGTGCAATTCCGGATCAGCCAAGTGATGATATTCATCCACAATGGTGACGTGATGCTCCCGCGGCGTGAGCGCGCTCAGGATTTGCAGGCTGTGTGGCGGCACCATAAAGTGCTTGATCCGCGTTCCGCGGCGCAGGTTGGCTTTGGCAAAGATAAGAGCAATTTCTAATCCCATAGGACACCTCCTCAAGAAAGTTTCAGCTACCAGACAACACGATCCGCTCAGATAGGGACAAGGTGTGTCGATTGCCATCGCGGCGTGAGCACGCTCAAGAAGGGCACATCCACACCGATATCGTCGAGACCATCGGCCATAGCCACGATACTCTCCGGCGTGTCGCCATCAAAGCCGGCGACGAAGCCCGCCATCACGCAGATGCCGCGCTGGTGCAGCGCCGCGATGGCCCGCCGGTAGCGCGCCACCTGGTTTTGGGGCTTATGGGCGGATGCTAACGAGCGCTCGCCGAAGGTCTCGATGCCGAAGAAGACGCCAATGCAGCCTGAAGCCTCCATCAAGTCGAGCAACTCGCGATCCTCGGCGATGTCCATGCTGGCCTGGGTGAGCCACCA
Source organism: Anaerolineales bacterium (assembly GCA_046541755.1). Lineage (GTDB taxonomy): Bacteria > Chloroflexota > Anaerolineae > B4-G1 > SLSP01 > JAAAOZ01. Next base: position 1,987 of record JBKHCQ010000367.1, read on the forward strand.
TCGCTTGAGCGGCCGCATCGCCCGCAACAGCGCCTTGATGTACTCGCGTTTGGCCGTGAGGTTGTCATCCCAAAACCAGACCACCTTGCGCTGCCACCAAGGGTCGAAATCGTCGTACGCCACGTCGCGCAGCACCTCGTCCACCGGGCGCACCCGAAATCCGGGATTCATCGCGGGAACGCAGCAGAAGGAGCAGGAGAAGGGGCAGCCGCGCGTGGCCTGCACCACCCGCTTGACAAAGAAAGCATCGGGCAGCAGATCATAGCGGGGCGTGGGCAGCCCCGCCAGCGAGCGCGGCTTGCCCGTGTAGCGGCGCTGCAACGCATCAGCGGCGGCGTCCTCCAACATCCGCGCCCACACCGATTCCGCCTCGCCGGTGACCACGGCATCGCAGTGCGCCAGCGCCTCATCGGGCCAGAAGGTGACGTGCGGGCCGCCCATCACCACGCGCTTGCCCCGCGCCCGGAACTCCTCCGCCAGACGATACGCCTCGTTGGCAAAGCCGCTGAAGAACGAGATGGCGACCAGATCAGCGTCGGTCTCGAAGCCCACCGGCTGGACCTGCTGGTGGATCACGCGCGCGGGATAGCGCGCCGGCGTCAGCGCGGCCAGATGGATGCCCGTCAGCGGCGGGACGAAATCCTTCTCGTGCCCTTTAGGATAGCGCGGTTGATACGTCACGACGATGTCGAGTTTCATCAGAACCTCCTTGGTTCGGTGCGAGAATATACACTGGGCCTTAGTTTACGGGCAAATCTCTCCCAAAGTCTCCTCATCCCCTCCCAAATACTCTCAATTTGACTGTTGGCCATTTGAAAATATGATAGACTTGTACAGAATCCTTACCTCAAAGGAGATTTCATGCCCAACGATGCTCCCAAAATGACTGCGGACGACGTCATCGCGTTCGTCCAACTGCTCGAGCGCCACGATATCGACCTCTGCATCGATGGCGGCTGGGGCGTGGACGCGCTCTTGGGCGAGCAGACCCGCCCCCATGCCGATTTGGACATCGCGGTGGAGCACAAGGATGTGCCCCAGATTCGAGCGCTGCTCGAGGCGCGCGGGTACGAGGATGTGCCCCGCGACGATACCAGGCCGTGCAACTTCGTCCTAGGCGATGACGAAGGCCACCTGATCGACGTCCATTCGTACACCTTCGACGCCGACGGCAATAACATCTACGGCGTCCCCTACCCTTATGAATCGTTGAACGGCACCGGGACGATTGGCGGCTACCCGGTCAAGACTATCGCGCCCGAATGGATGGTGAAGTTTCACACCGGCTACGAGATCGACGCGGGCGACTATCACGATGTCAAGCTGCTCTGCCACCGCTTTGGCATTGAACTGCCCCCCGAATATGAGAATTTCAAGAGGACGAGGAGGCAAAGTAAATGAAAGCGACCAAAAATCAGCAGGCCAGAGAGCACGCTACCGACCTTTTGATCGCCGGCGGGGGCCTCGGCGGGATCGCCGGCGCGATGGCGGCCTAGTGTCTCACCCAGGGATTAGCGCCGCGTCAGGTGCGCAACACGCCGCCCCATCTGGCCGATTTTCAGCGGATGCTCCAACCAACGCTGGGGGGCGAACTCGCTTGGCCGGAGCCGCGCGTCACGCCGCGATAACTGGAGCCGAGGGTGTAAGGTTTGATCGTCAGAAAAGACGAACTCGCGCCGCCTGCGCCTGCGGATGAGTCGCAGGCTAAAAGCTGAAGTCGGCTCAAGACCGACTGAAAGACAGAAATCCCTGTGGAAATCGAGTCAACTTATGGACTTTAAAAAATTAATTCGGTAATAATTTTGCCTTCT
>JBKHCQ010000368.1:0-3796 GCA_046541755.1 Anaerolineales bacterium
CCCCCAATCCTTGTCACTTAGCTAAAAGCGGGTAGAATGCCTAGAACAATGTCCGAAGAAACACAGTTGGCTGGAGAAGCACAGCGTGTCACCCGCGCGGCGGCGTTGATTTCCGTTGGGAATTTCGCCAGCCGCGTGCTGGGCCTTGTCCGGGAGATGGTCAAGTCGTACTTTTTCGGCGCGGGTGGGGCGGTCAGCGCCTTCGACGTGGCCTCGCAGGTGCCGACGATGTTCTACGATCAGTTAGTCGGCGGGATGCTCAGCTCGGCGCTGGTGCCCGTCTTCTCCGATTATGCCCACCTGGCCGACCAAGAGGAACTGTGGTCGCTGCTCAACTTCCTCCTCTCGTTCTTGGCCCTCTTCCTGGGCGGATTTTTGCTCGTGGTGGAGATCGGCGCGCCGTGGATCGCGAAAGCGCTGGGCATCGGGCTGGAATCGGCGTATCTCTCGCAGGCCATCTTGATGATCCGCATCACCGCGCCGGCCATCCTCTTCCTGAACGTCTCTGGCGTCCTCTCCGGCGCGCTCTACGCGCTGCAACGCTTCAGTCGCCCCGCCTTCACGCCGGCAATCTCCAACGCCACGCGCGTGCTCGTCGTCATTCTGCTGGGCCAAAGCTGGTTCGATGTTCACAGCCTGGCGCTGGGCCTCCTCTTCGCCAGCATCGCGCAGGTCGCCTTCCAGTGGTCGGATTTGCGCGAGTTGCAGCTCCGATGGCGGTGGCCCTTCCCCCTGCATCCCGCGCTGATCACCATCGGGAAGCTCTACTTGCCCATCGGCCTGGGGTTGCTGGTTGATCAATTGGCCGTCGCCCTGAGCTTCAACCTCGCCTCGCGCACCGGCCCCAGCGGCATCGCGTGGATGAAGTACGCCGCCACGTTGATCCAACTGCCGCTCGGTCTGGTCGTCACCGCCGTCTCCGTCGCCATTCTGCCCACGCTCTCGCGCTACGCGACGACCGATGACGACGAGGCCTTCCGCGCCACGCTGGCCCGAGGGCTGCGATTGGTGTTGGTGCTGGTGTTGCCCGCCGCTGTGGGCCTGCTCGTCCTGGCCGAGCCGGTGGTGGCGCTGCTCTTCCAGCGCGGCGAATTTATGCCCGCCGACACCTTCGCCACCGCGCAGGCGCTGCGCTTCTCGGTGCTGGGCCTGATCTTCGCGGCGTTGGATCAGCCGCTGATCTTTGCCTTCTACGCGCGGAAAGACACCTGGACGCCGGCCTTGGTCGGCGTCGTGACGGTGTTGCTATACGTGGGTATGGCGCTACTGCCCACCCTCTTCGCGCCGCCGCAACTCTGGCTGCTGATCTTGGCGAATTCGCTCAAATTGACCGCGCACGCGCTGCTGATGCTCTACCTCTTCAAGCGCAAAATCGGGCGCCTGGGCGCGTATGACGTCGCGCACACCGCCCTGCTGGCCTTAGCGGGCGCCGCTGTGATGGCGCTGCCCACTGCCGGGATCCTGATGTGGGCCGAACATATCGTCTACCCCGGCGCGATGGGTTACGTGATCCGCATCCTCTTAGCCGGCGCCGCCGGGAGCGTGATTTACCTGCTCTTCCTGCGCTGGACGGGTGTGGAGGAGATTCAGCTTTTGCACGACCTTATCCGGCGGAAATCGGCGGCGGACTGATACAAACCAGAATCCAACAGGAAACCCTATGAAATCCAAAGTCTATCGTTTGATATTGTTACTCATCACATTCGCCTTAATCCTCAATGGATGCGTGCCGGCGCAGGTCGCGCGCTCCGGCGATCGGCAGATCATCGTGCTGTGGCACACTCTCCAGGGCGCGAAGGCGCACGCCATCCAGGCGCTGAGCGATCAATTTAACGCGGAGCACGGCCACGAGATATTGCTCATCACCGAGTATCAGAAGGATATTCAGACAAAATTGGCCGCGACGACGCCGGAACATCAACCGGATTTGGTCGTTGTCTGGCCGGAGGATCTGGAGGGGTATCTGCGGGATGAGGAGCGTTTGTTAGATGCTGGCTGGACCAGGGAGATTGCGCGGGCGGATTTGCTGCCGATGGCGGAGGCGCTCTACACCGTCGATGGCCAGTTGCGGGCGCTGCCGTTAGGGCTGGCGACCTATCTGCTCTATTACAACATCGATTGGGTGAGCGATCTGGGTTACGATCTGCAGCCGGCGACGTGGCAGGATTTTCGCCGCGCCGCGTGCGCGGCCACCGATCCCCAAATAGGGCATATCGGCGTGGGCTTCCCCGCACACGCGAGTATCTTGATGGCGTTTCTGACGTCGGGCGGCTCGCCTATTGTGGGGGATGACGGCCGCTACATCTTCGACGATACCGCCGGCATCGCGACTGTCAACGTGCTCGACACCATCGTGGGCGATGCGTGCGGCATCCTCTACGAGCCGCCGGAGTTGGGCGTGCAGCAGCTCAGCAACAGCGCGATGGCGATGATGGTTGAATCTAGCCTGCAGCTCAAAGAGATCGAGCGGGCTATCGGCGAGGATCGCAATTTTGTCTTAGATGTGACCCCGCTGCCCAGCCCGGCAGGGGAGAACGCCACACTCTGGTATGGGCCGGGGCTGCTCTCCATCGCGCCGGAGGGGCCGCGTCGCGCGGCGACTCGCGAGGCGCTCACCTGGTTCTACTCCCCCGCCGCGCAGATGCTATGGTACGATGAGACGCGCTATCTGCCCGCGCGCGCTTCCCTCATCGAAGAACAGTACACCAACAGTGAATCGCTGGCCCAAGCGGCGCTCTTCGATCTGACGCTGACCGCCGCCGAAGGAGAGAATTGGGTCGCGTGGCCGCGCTACACCAATCTCCTGCCCTGCCGCGCGGCGCTGTTGCAGGGCCTGCTCTCCCTGGGGGGGGAGATCACTCCCGCCGTCTATCTGGAGACGACCGTCGCGACGTGTAATGCGCCGTTCAGCTCGCCCTCGGAGGCGATGCCGTGAGCGACGTGAATGAATTCGAACGCTGGGCCGAGATCGCACAGGAGATCGCGGCGGAGGCCGGGGCGTTGCTGCGACAGCGTTACGGGACGCCGCACACGATCCGGCAGAAGGGCTTCCGCGATATCGTGACCGATGTAGATCTGGAGGTCGAGGCGCTGATTGTGACGCGCCTGCGGGCGGCCCTGCCGCAGCACGCCATCATCACCGAGGAAGGCGAGGGGGACGCGGCGATGGCCCAAGCGCCGGTATACTGGCTCATCGATCCCATCGATGGAACGACGAACTTCTCGCGCCACAACCCCAACTTCAGCATTTCGATGGCCGCGATGGCCGCGATTGCGGGGAAAGAAGATAAACGGCCCGTCGTCGGCGTGATTATGGAGCCGTTGCGCGACTATTGCTTCACGGCGTATCACGGTGGCGGCGCGCGGCTCAACGGGGCGCCGGTGCGCACTTCGGCGACCACGACGTTAGAGCGCGCCGTATTCGGCAGCGACATCCCCCGCGATTCCGCGTGCCGCGAGCAACATCTGGCGTTGCTCAACGGCCTGCTGGTGCGCGCGCGGACGGTGCGCGTCTTAGGTTCGGCAGCGCTGGGGATGGCCTACGTCGCGGCCGGCTGGTTCGATGGCTATATCCATCGCCATCTTCACCCCTGGGATCAAGCGGCTGCTGCGTTGCTCGTCGCGGAGGCGGGCGGGGTGCTCGCGACGTGCAGCGGCGCGCCGTGGACGGTCGCGGCCCCCGATCCCCTGATGGCCGCCACGCCCGACTTGCTGGCCCAGATTCGCGCCGCCCAGGTTGAGATCGAGGAGGGAGCTGATGTGTGAGAAGAGAAACCTTGCGCGTAGGTCGGAATGG
>JBKHCQ010000369.1:0-3796 GCA_046541755.1 Anaerolineales bacterium
ATAAATATAGAACGTTAAAAAAGAACCGTATCAAAAAAACGCCGGGGGAGCCTATTTAGACCATAGGCTGAGAGGATGTTGACGACATCGACCCTTGAACCTGATCTGGATCATGCCAGCGGAGGAAGGTTGTTGTAACGCAGTCCCCCGCGAGCACGCCGGGGGATTTTTTGTTTTTCTCAGCAGATGATCAGCAGATTAAGCAGATTAAGCAGATTAAGCAGATTAAGCAGATGAAGTAGATAAGCGTGAACACGCTGTGTAAAGCGCGAGCCTTTACGCAATACGCATTCCATTTTACGTATCACATCCTTTTTGTTTATCTTTTGGAGGAGACGACATGCGCATCATCATTTTTGCCAACGGGCAGTTGGCCGATCCCAGCGCGGAAGCCGAGCGGTGGATTCGGGCGGGGGACACGGTCGTCGCGGCGGATGGCGGCGCGCGCCACGCGCAGGCGGCGGGCGTCACGCCCCAGCACGTGATCGGCGACCAGGACTCGTTATCGGCGGCGCAGCGCGAGCGCCTGGAGGCGACGGGGACGCGCTTCCATTCGCATCCCTCGGCCAAGGACGAGACCGATTTGGAGTTGGCCCTGCTTTGGGCCGCCGGCCAGCCATCGTCGCGGCCGGTGCAGATTATTCTGCTCGGCGCGCTGGGCGGGCGTCCTGATCAGATGCTGGCGAATCTCCTGCTGCTGGCGCTGCCGGAGCTGGCCGGATGCGATGTCCGCATCGTCGATGGCCCGTGGCAGATCCGCTTGATTCGCGGCGGGGAGACGGCGACCCTTCACGGCGCGCCCGACGACCTGCTCTCGCTCATCCCCCTCGGCGGTGAGGCGGAGGGCGTCGTCACCGAGGGCCTGGCCTATCCCCTGCGCGAGGAGACCTTGCGCTACGGGCCGGCGCGCGGCGTCAGCAACCGCTTCGAGGCAGAGAGCGCCCGCGTCACGCTGGCATCGGGCCAACTGTGGTGCTTCCATCGCCACGGGCCGGAGCAACGCTAAGGTTTTTGACAGGATTCACAAGATTAACAGGATTTTTAATTCCATTTGACATTTGATGTTTGTGTGTTTGCAGCTCTATCCACCTAAAACGGAGGGATACTATGAAGTCAGTAAAAAGTCGGATCGCAGTAGCATTTTTGATCTTGTTGTTCGTCGCGTGTGGGACGCCCGCGCCGGAGGCTCAAGAGACACCAGAGACCACAGCGACGCCCGCGCCTATTACCTTGCGCGTGATGACCTACGATAGCTTCAGTATCAGCGAGGAGGTCATCGCGCAGTTTGAGGCGGAGCACAATGCGACGGTGCAATTCCTGAAGGCCGGCGATACCGGCGCGATGCTCAACCAGGCCATCCTCAGCCGCGATAATCCCCAGGCCGATGTGCTCTACGGCGTGGACAACACCTTCCTCAGCCGCGCGCTGGAGGCCGACATCTACGTGCCCTACGAGGCCGAGAACTTGGCCCACATCCCCGATCACCTGAAGTTAGACCCAGAACATCGCGTCGTGCCCACCGACTTCGGCGATGTCTGCCTCAACTACGACAAGGCCTACTTCGAGGAGCATGACCTGCCCATCCCCCAGAGCTTGCAGGATCTGACGAAGCCGGAGTATAAGGGGCTGCTGGTGGTGGAGAATCCTGCCTCCTCCTCACCGGGCCTGGCCTTCTTGATCACGACCATCGGGGTGATGGGTGCGTCGGAGGAGACCACCAGCGGCCTGCTGGGTACGGCGGAGGGCGCCACCTACTTGGATTTCTGGGCCGCCCTGCGCGAGAACGATGTCCTGGTTGTCGATGGCTGGGATACCGCGTACTACTCGGAGTTCAGCGGCGGTTCCGGCAGCGAAGGCGCGCGCCCGCTGGTGGTGAGTTACGCCACCAGTCCCGCCGCCGAGGTCTACTTCAGCGATGAGGAATTGGCCTCCCCGCCCACCGGCGCGATCACCGCGCCCCAGACCTGCTTCCGGCAGATCGAGTTCGCGGGCATCCTCAAGAACGGGCAGCATCGCGAACTGGCGGAGGAATTCATTGAATTCCTGCTGAGCGAGAGCTTCCAGGAGGACATCCCCTTGCAGATGTGGGTCTTCCCTGCGCGCGAGGATGTGACCTTGCCGGAGGTCTTCGCCGAGCACGCTCAGGTGGCGGAGGAGCCGGTCGAGGTGCCCTACGCTACCATTGAGGAGAACCGCGCGGCGTGGATCGAGGCCTGGACAGAGGTCGTGCTGAGGTGAGCGCGGATCGCAATCAGCCGGAAACGACAACCCACGCCGGGTGGGGGCGCCCCCGCCCGGCGTATGTTTGGTTCTTCGCGCCGCCGCTGCTCTTTTTGCTACTCTTCTATTTCTATCCCCTGATCGAGATCCTGCGCGTGAGTGTGGCGGACGCCGGCCTGCTGGGGTTGATCGACCGCGTCTTCGAGCCGGCGACGTGGCGCGTGTTGCGCTTCACCGTGGGGCAGGCGCTGCTCTCCACAGCGCTGACGTTGCTGTTGGGAATGCCGGGCGCGTATATCTTCGCGCGCTACACATTCCCCGGCAAGCGCGTGATCCAATCGCTGGCGACCGTGCCCTTCGTGCTCCCCACCGTCGTGGTCGCCGCCGCGTTCAACGCCGTGCTGGGGCCGAACTCCCCGCTCAACCAGGTGGCGATGCGCTGGTTTTCGCTCGCGCGCCCGCCCTTCGACCTGCGCTACACCCTGAACGCCATCCTGCTGGCGCACGTTTTCTACAACTTCACGCTGGTGCTGCGGATGGTGGGCGGCTTCTGGGCGAACTTAGACCCGCATTTAGAAGAAGCCGCCCGCATGTTGGGCGCATCGCCGTGGCGCGCTTTCCGCGAGGTGACGTTGCCGCTGCTGATGCCGGCGGTCGGCGCCGCCGCGCTGCTGGTTTTCATCTTCTGCTTTACCAGCTTCGGCGTCGTGTTGATCTTAGGCGGGCCGCGCTTCGCGACCTTGGAGGTGGAAATCTACCGCCAGACCATCAACTTCGCCGATTTGCCCACCGCCGCCGCCCTCTCGTTGGTGCAAATCGTCTGCACTTTGGGCGTGACCTTAGTCTACACGCGCCTTCAGCAGCAGGTGATCCGGCCCGTCACGCTGCGCTCGCGCGCCTCGATCCAGCGCCGCCCGCGCCGCTGGTGGGAGCGGATGTGGGTGGGCGTCACCGTCGCATTGACGTTGCTCCTGCTGGGCGGGCCGCTCCTCACGCTGGTGGGGCGCTCCTTCGGCGCGGGATGGCGCTACTACGCCGCGCTCTTCGAGAATCCGCGCCGCTCGATCTTCTACGTCGCGCCAGTGGCGGCGGTGGGGAACTCGCTCAAATTCGCCGCCGCCGCGATGGGGTTGGCCGTGCTGCTGGGCGTGTTGGCCGCGTGGGCGCTCCATCGGCAGCGCGAGGCCTGGTGGGTGGACGCGCTCTTTATGCTGCCCCTCGGCACCTCCGCCGTGACGTTGGGCTTAGGGTATCTCGTTGCCATGGATCGACCTCCATTGGATTTGCGCGGCACGCCGCTCTTGATCGTGCTGGGCCACACGTTGGTCGCGCTGCCCTTCGTGGTGCGCAGCGTGCTGCCCGCCTTGCAGGCCATCCGCCCGGAACTGCGAGAGGCCGCCGCCGTGTTGGGCGCCTCGCCCGCGCGCGTCTTCGCCGCGGTCGATCTGCCCATTGTGTGGCGCGCGCTGGCCGTGGGCGCTGTCTTCGCCTTCACCGTCTCGATGGGCGAGTTCGGCGCCACCTCGATGATCGCCCGCCCGGAACTGCCCACCATTCCCATCGCCATCTACCGCTT
>JBKHCQ010000370.1:0-3736 GCA_046541755.1 Anaerolineales bacterium
GTCGCCTGCGGCTTGATCAGCTTGCGCGCGAAGATGAGATAGCCCGTGTGGCCCACGATGCGATCCATCGGGCGGAAGCGATCGGTGACGGTTTTGTAGGGGCGCAGAATCAGCTCCTCCACTTCGATGAAGCCGAAGTGCTGCTGGCGCAGCTTGTAGAGTAGCATCGTGACCTGATTTGTCGTGGGCAGGAGCGCGCCGAAGAAGCCGCCGCCCTTCAACGCCGCGTGAGCCGACTGGAGATAGAGCCACGGCTCCCGCACATCCAAAAAGAGCGCGTCGACGCCCCGCTCCGCGATGCCTTCCGCGATGTCGCCCAGCTTGAAGATCACGTACTCCGACAGTCCGACGCGATTCACGTTCTTCTGCGCGAGCGATTGGATATCCGCGCGCGTCTCGTAGGTGATGACGCGCCCGTGCGGCTGCACCATCCGCGCCAATGCCACCGTCATCGCCCCACTGCCCGTCCCCGCCTCCACGACCTCCGTTCCCGGCCCGATGTTCATCTTCATCATCAAATAGCCAATATCCTTGGGGTACATAATCTGCGTCGTGCGCTTGATCGTCCGAATGATCTGCTCCAACGAAGGCGGCAGAATCAGATACGGGTAGCCGAGGTGCGTCTCGATCTCAGCGCCCCAGAGCTGCCCGATGATCTCCTCGTGATCCAATATCCCGCGATGGGATTGAAACTTTTCCTCCGACGCTACGCGAAAGATGAACTCCCTGCGATCCTGGCCCACCAACAAGACAATATCGCCCGCCTGCACGTAATTTCGATCTGGTTTCACACGCTCTCCTGTCAGCTATTATCTGCTTACATCTGCTCCATCTGCTGATTCGTTTTTCAATCGAGGTAAACCGATTATAATCAAGGAAGAGCAGACCTGCAACTTAAGCAAGTGTCCAGCAGCAACATCTTATTTTTGGGGACTGAGGGGGGCCTAGATGACCAAAATCAACCGTATGGCAATTACCATTGTCGATGGCAGTCAATCCAAATCCTTGATCCACGCCTTGAACGAGCAGGACTTTTCGGTGACGTTGTTGGATGCCGTGGGCGGCTTTATGCACGAATCGATGGAGACATTGATGGTGGGGATGAGCGACGCGCGCCTGGCGCATTTTTTCTCACTGGTGCGACGCCATTGCCCCAGTCGCACCCGCTACGTTTCGATGGGCGGGGAGTTGGCGTTGGCGCCCGGCTATCCGATGATGATCGAGGCCCGTATCGGCGGCGCGACAATCTTTGTACTCCCCGTCGAGCAATTCGTGCAATTGTAACCGGAGCAACCGAAAGGAGAATAGCCTATGAAACTCATCGTCGCAATCATCAAAGACCGAGATGCCTTGAACGTCTCCGACGCACTGGTGGAAAACAAATTTCGCGTCACGCGCGTCGCGAGCACCGGCGGATTTCTGCGCCACGGCAATGTGACCTTTCTCATCGGCGTGGAGACCGAGGCCGTTGATAAGGTCTTCAGCATTATTGAGGCCCATTGTACAAAACCTGAATGTTCAGATGAGCATAAGGCGACCATTTTTGTCCTGCCCGCTGAGGATTTCGTACAAATTGGATGAGTAAGTTGCCGCTTATCTCCGTCTATATCTCCGACTGGATCAACGAACTTCGGCAACAGGTGCGCTTGCTCCTGGCCGGCGGACGCTGGAGCACCCAACTGCCGGCGCGCACTCGGCGCTCCCTGCGCTGGTTCTTGGCCGATGGCCTCTTCGCCAACGCCAGCGGCACGATCATCCGCACGTATCAGGCGATCTATCTGCTATCGTTGGGCGCCACGCGCGGGCAGATCGGCCTCTTCAGCTCGCTGACCAACCTGATGATGCCGCTGGCGATGTTGCCGGGCGCGCGATTGGCGCGGCGCGGCGACAAGAAGCGCATCGTCGTGATCAACTCGCTCATCGGGCGGCTGTTGTTGTTAGCCTTGGTCATCCTGCCCACGTTAGCGGGCCGCGCCGCTGTGGGATGGAGCATTGGCGTTTTGGTGGTCTACGCCTTCCTGATGAACCTGCTCAACCCGGCGTGGACGACCTTGGTCAGTCAGATTGTGCCGCCCCGCTGGCGTGGACATTACTTTAGCAGTCGCAACATCCTGATGGGCCTCGTCTCGTTCTTGGCCGTGCTGGGGATGGGCCAGATCGTCGATCACTTCGTCACGCCCGTGGGCTACCAGATCGTCTTTGGCATCGCCATCGCGCTGGGGCTGGGCGCAACCTACACCTTTGCCCGGATCGAAGTACCAGAGACCCCCAGTCCCCACGCCGAGCAGGCCGGCGGCGCGGATTTCTGGTCGCGCTTGCGCACGGAGCGGAGCTTTTTGGCGCTTTGCGGCGCCGCCGCGATCTGGAACTTCGGCGTCCAAATCGCCAGCCCCTTCTTCACCGTCTACCTCGTCGACGCCATCCAAGCCTCCGCCACGGCGGTCGCCGTTGTCGCCGCGATCTCCAGCCTGGCGGCCCTGCCGGGCCAGCGCGTCTTCGGCCCGCTGAACGACCGGCGCGGCCCACGCTGGGTTCAGCAGATAACGGCGCTCATCATCCCATTCGTCCCGGCGATCTGGGGCTTGATGACGCAGCCGTGGCAGGCCTACATCGTCGAGGCGTTCAGCGCCTTCACCTGGGCCGGCTACAACTTAGCCGCCTTCAACCTCCTGCTGGAGATGACGCCCGACGACGGGCGGGCGTCCTTCGTCGCTTTCTACCAGACGCTGGCCGGCTTAGGTATGGTCGGCGGCGCGGCGGTCGGCGGCTGGATTGCCCAAACGCAGGGCTACCGCCCCGTCTTTTTGCTCTCGACGGGATTGCGGATGTTGGGCGCGCTAGTCTTCGCCTTGGTCGTGGCGCGCGTCCTGCCGATGCCGAAGTTGCGCTCGCGGCGGGCGTCAGGGTCGAGAGACAAGGAGACAGGGGGACAAGGGGACAAGGGGACAAGGGGACAGATCAAGATTATCTTGGCGAAGGTTGAGGACGGATCTGGCGGCGAAGTGATCGCCGATGGGTCGCGCGGTATTTGTCGGCACCGCCTGCCGCAATCTTCGCCAGGAAAGCCAAAATTAAGAGGAGTTAAGATCATGACCGAAACGACTGAACAGACGACCCATATCTTATTGATCCGCCATGGCCGTACGGCCTGGAATCACGAGGAGCGCTTTCGAGGGCGCGCGAACATCGAACTGGACGAGGTGGGTAAGGCGCAGGCGAAAACGACCGCCAAGGCCCTCCTCGCCGCCTGGAACATCGACGCCGTCTATTGCAGCCCGCTGCGACGCGCGCGCCAGACGGCGGAGACCATCGCGAATCCCTTGATTTTGCACGCGCGCCCCCATCCCGGCTTGTTAGACATCGACTACGGCGCGTGGGAGGGCCTGACGATCCCGGAGGTGCGCCAGCGCTGGGCCTCGGCCCTGGAGACCTGGCTGCGCAGCCCGCACCTGGCCTACATCCCCGGCGGCGAGACGCTCAAGACGGTGCGCCTGCGCGCATCCGGCGCCCTGCGCGAAGTCGCCGAGCGCCATCAGGGCCAAACTGTCGTCATCGTCGCGCACACCGTCATCAATCGCCTGCTGATGATGAGCGCCTTCGATATCGACAACCAGCACTTCCACCACTTCGGCCAAGATCCCTGCGGCATCAACCTCCTCACCTACGATGGCGCCGCCTACACCTTGCTCAAGATGAACGACACATCGCATCTTGACGCGCTGGAAGAGAAATAAGA
>JBKHCQ010000371.1:0-3734 GCA_046541755.1 Anaerolineales bacterium
GACGCCCCCGAGACGGGGGCTTTGAGCTACTAGGTGCAACTTTTTCCACAATGCGAATCTACGAATCTGCGAATCTGCGAATCTGCGACGATGCAGATAGCGACAGAGTTGTTTCATCACCCGTAAAACTTAGCCAGGCGCGCCGCGACGTCCTCGGCGAAACGCCGGAGATGGGCCTGGACGTAGGTCTGAATCTCCAGGTCGGGATCGGCCACCAGGGGCGTCAGATCCATCGCATAGACGATGTGCGTGGCGGCGTCAACCTCGTGGGCGGCGTGATAGGTCGCGTTAGCGCGCCGCCGCCCCATCGTCGCCAGGTCATAGCGCTTGCCCCCGCTGATTTGCGAATCGAAGACGGCCAAGAGCGCGGCCTGGAGATGCTCGCGCGAGGAGCAATCCAGTGCAATTTTGTCCTCGTCCGCCAGCCAGTCGAGATCGCGCCACACCTCGCACCCGTAGACGCGCGCGGGACGCGCGGTCGCCGGCAGCCGGCGCAGCGCGGCGATCACGCGCAGGGCCGTGCTGACGTGGGTGTCGTGCTTGTCAGCCAAGTTGTGCGTGTAGATCACCTCAGGATGCGTCGCGGCGAAGATGGCGGTCAAATCCTCCACCGGCGCCGGGATTTGAGGATTCTTGACCACGGCGCTGGGATAATCTAAGAGCACCTGCGCGCCGTACTCCCCCACCACGGCGGCCTTCTGCTGCTCGCGCCGGCGGATGGCCTGCATCTCCGCGTCGCTGGTCTCCGCGTAAGAGCCGCGACGCGGCGCGCCGGCCCCGTCGGTCAGCACCACGCTCGTGAACCAGCGATCCGCCCGCCGGAAGCAGGCCAGAATCCCGTGAATGGCTAAGATCTCCACATCATCCGGGTGGGCGCCGACGGCCAGATGGGTGGTGCGGGCCAGGGCCTGGGACGTGGGCGCGCCATCGGGCACGAAAATTTCGGCGGTTTCGACGTGAAATTTCATCTTGGCTCCTTTAGACGAATGGCGAATTGCGTATTGCGAATTGCGAATGATGAATAACGAATTTCTCCCTCGCCCGGCTTACGTTGGCTCCTCGCGATAACTCGCCAGCAGCGATTGGAAGCGCGCCACGCTATCCGCGAGGCCGCCGGGGCGATTGCGCGCTAACCAGATCGCTCGGTATATCTCGATAATCTCCGTCAAATCATCGGCGAGGGAAGCACGCATCGCGTCCATTCGCGCCGGGTCTGATGCCAACTTCATCAGCGCGTGATGGCAAGCATGCCGCAGCAGCCGCGCCGCCAACTCGAACTCGCGCCGGATCAGCGCCGCGTCTGGGCGTTCCATCTGCGCCCGATCCATCGGCGCCAACGCCGCATCGATGGCCTGCAACGCGCGCTCGAAATCCGCCGGCGTGAAATCATCCACGCGCCCGTCCGCGCGCTGCTGCAAAATCCAGAAGAGCACGCTCGAATTGGGGACCTCCTGGCCGGGCGCGCGATAGACGTTGCCCAGGTTATAGGCGACCCGCCCCATCGCGCCGGTGGGATCGTCGAAGGCGAAGCGACCGATAACGGCAGGCACGTCCGCCTCGCGATTGGACGCCAGACACCACGCATAAGCCGCCCCCATCCCCAGCCCCAAAAAGCTGATGGGCAAGGGCTGCCAGTGCCCCAGATCGCCCCAATCGGTGATCAGATAGCCGGCGGCGCCGTGCTTCAGGCCCGCCTCGGCAGCGTTGATCAAATTGCCCAGCGCGTTCTCCGTGCGCCCGGCGATAGAACTCCACGCCGAGGTGCCGGGACAGACGTAAAAAGGAATCCCCGCCGCCGCAAAGCGCGCGCCCTGCGCATCGAATGGATGATCCGCCTCGTAGCCCCACGCCAACGCGATGACGTCGCGCGGCAACTCCGGGATCAACTCAGGATGCTCCAAGATCATATCGCCCCAGAATTGCATCCGATAACCGCGCCGCGCGACCTCATCGTAGATCTCGCGCAGGAAGTCCAGATAGACGCGGCCCGGCCCCCGCGCCTCGCACAGCGCCTTGCTCTTCCCCGCGCACAGATCAAAGGTCTCATCGCAGCCCACATTGATCACCCGCGCGGAGAAGTTCGGCAGCAGCTCGTCGTAGAGGCTGCGGATCAGCCCCAAGCTGCCCAGCTCCGTGGGCGCGAGGCTGAATGGGCCGCTCATCGCGCCCCAGGGCGTATCGAACTCGCCGTGGATTTCGGCCAGATGGGCGTAGCGCTCGTGCTTCAGCCAGCGCGCCATGTGCCCGAAGGAGTTCTGGTTGGGAACCAGCGTGATGTGGCGCTCGCGACAGTAGTCGTCCAACACCAAGACCTCCTCGGCGGTGAAGGGCGACGCCTCGGCCCACACCTCCGGGTGTTGGCGATAGGCGAAGGTGTGCTCGGTGTAGAGCTGGAGCTGGTTGATTTTCCAGCTAGCCAGGCGATCCACCAGCGCGTAGAGTGTGGACATCTGCGGCGCCTTGTCACGGCTGATGTCCAACATCACGCCGCGCACGGGAAAATCGGGCCAGTCTGCGATCTCGACCGTCGGCAGGGCTGGCGTCTCGATCTGGGCCAGCAGTTGATTCAGCGTCGCGATGGCGTAGAAAGCGCCGGCAGGATCGCGCGCCTGGATCTGCATCCCCGCCGAGGTGATAACGAGCCGGTAGCCCTCCGGGTGCGCGATGGCCTGGGGCATCACGGTGATCCGCAGGCCGATCTGATCGGCGGGCGTGGCGCGGCTGGCGACCGTCTCCCAACTGATGTCGAATCGCGACGCCAACTGCATCTGGAATGTTCGCGCCGTCCAGCGCAACGCCTGCGGCTCCGGCGCGTCTAACAGAATCAAGCGGTCGGGCGTCAGCGCGAACCGGCCCTCGCCCCACCTCGACCGGCGCGGCTGCGGCAAAAGTTGCCGGGGCAAAAGTTGCATAGCCTTCATTTAATTCGCCTCCGCTTCATTGTCATCGGCAGATTCACCCAATGACTTGAACAGAACGTCGTAATGATGATACGGCTCGAAGCCAAATTTGCCGTAGAAATCCAGCAGATTGGTCCAATCGATAACGCAACCGCGCGCGCCCTGCTCCTGCAAATAGACCAACCCCGCCTGGAGCAGACGCCCGCCCCACCCCTGCCCGCGACAGACCTCGCTCACGCCGATGGGGCCTAACTGCCCCCACGGATGCGGCCAGCGATGCATATAGAAGCGATCCAACGGCCGATGTGAATCCTCGAAGGTCACCCAGCAAAAGCCCTCCACGCGCTCCTCCAGCTCCAGGATGATGATGTCCGAAGGATCGCCGCCCTCGCCCAAGAACACCTCCACCTCGTAGCGCCAGCGACCGGGAAACGCGCGGAGCAGAAACTCCCGCAGGGCCGGGATATCCGCCGTCTCCGCCGGGCGGAAGTTCTCACGTCGGGCGGGCGCGTAGAGACGTACCTCCGGGCCGACGCCCAAATCGCGCGCCACATCCCAGGTCTCATACTCGAAGGTATAGCCGCGCTGCTCGAAGAACGGGCGCGTCTCCAGGGTTGTGGGCAGGCCGGGGAAAAAGGGCCGGAAGCTCCCGCCCAGATCGACGCGGCGGCAATCCTGTTCTCGCAGCCAGCCCTCGGCCCAATCCATCAACGCCGAGCCGATCCCCCGCCCCTGCACGGTAGGCGCCACGGCGACGGCGTCAATCCAGCCGCGATGCGCCGGAATCTCCGGCGGCGCCTCCGTCAGCGCGCTGGCGACCACAAAGGCCATCGG
>JBKHCQ010000372.1:0-3732 GCA_046541755.1 Anaerolineales bacterium
ATGTCATATATCGATGTCCCGGAGGTGTGAGATGAACGCAATGAATGCAATGAATACAATGAAATCTGAAGACTATCACCAAAGTCATCTGTATCGGCTCCGACACTCGGCGGCGCACATGATGGCGGCCGCGGTGTTGGAAAAATTCCCGGATGCCAAGATCGCCATCGGCCCGCCGATTGAGCACGGCTTCTACTACGACTTCGATCTGCCGCGCCCGCTGAACGAGGAGGATCTGGAGGAAATCGAGGCGCGGATGCGGGAGATGATCAAGGAAGATCGCGATTTTGTCTACGAGGAGGTCAGCCCGGAGGAGGCGCGCGAGATGTTCGCGGATCAGCCCTACAAGTTGGAGTTGATCGCGGATATTTTGGAGCGTGGCACGGACGAGTACGGCGAGAAGACGGAGGAGGCGGTGCTTTCTATCTATAAGAGCGGCGAATTCGTCGATCTCTGCCGAGGGCCGCATGTGGATAGCTCCCGCGAGATCCCGGCGCAGGCCGTAAAGCTGCTCCACACGGCGGGCGCCTATTGGCGCGGCGATGCCGACAAGCCGATGCTGCAACGCATCTACGGCACGGCCTGGGAGACGCCCAAGGAACTGCGCAAATATCTGCAATGGCGGGAGGAGGTCAAGAAGCGCGATCACCGGCGCCTGGTCAAGGACCTGGATCTGCTCTCCTTCCATGAGGAGGCGGGGCCGGGGCTGGTCTACTGGCATCCCAAGGGCGCGATGATCCGCAAGATTATCGAGGACTTCTGGCGCGATAAGCACATCGAGGGCGGCTACGACTTCGCCTACACGCCGCACATCGGCAAGGCGTGGCTCTGGGAGACCTCCGGCCACTTGGATTTCTACAAGGAGAGTATGTACTCGCCGATGGATGTGGACGGCCAGGAGTACTATCTCAAGCCGATGAACTGCCCCTTCCATATCTTGATCTACAAGACCGCCCTGCGCTCCTACCGCGATCTGCCGCTCCGGTGGGCCGAGTTGGGCACGGTCTACCGCTATGAGAAAAGCGGCGTGCTTCACGGGCTGTTGCGCGTGCGCGGCTTCACGCAAGATGATGCGCACATCATCTGCACGCCGGAGCAAATCGAAGGCGAGGTGTTGCGCGTGCTGCGCTTCTCGTTGGAGATGTTGCGCGCCTTCGGCTTTGAGGAGATCGCGGCGTTCTTGGCGACCCGGCCTGAGAAGGCGGCGGGCGAGCCGGCGCGCTGGGAACAGGCGCAGGCGGCGCTGAAGCGCGCCATCGATATCGAAGGGCTGGATTATGAGGTCGATGAGGGCGGCGGTGCGTTCTACGGTCCCAAGATCGATCTGAAGATCAAGGATGCGCTGGGGCGCTCGTGGCAGTTGACGACGATTCAATTCGACTTCAACCTGCCGGAGCGCTTCGATATGACCTACGTGGGCGAGGACGGCGGGGAGCATCGCCCCTACATGGTACATCGGGCGCTGCTGGGATCGTTGGAGCGCTTCTTCGGCATCTTGGTCGAGCATTACGCCGGGGCGTTCCCCGTCTGGCTCGCGCCGGAGCAGGTGCGCTTGATCCCAATCACCGATGGGCACATCCCATACGCGCGGCAGGTGGAGGATCAACTCCGCGCGGCGCATCTCCGCGCCAACGTCGATGTCTCGTCGAATCGGATGGGGGCCAAGATTCGCGACGCGCAGTTGCAGAAGGTGCCCTACATGCTCGTCGTGGGGGATCGTGAGGCGGAGGCCGGCACGGTCGCCGTTCGATTGCGCAGCGAAAAGCGCCTGGGCGCGCTGCCGGTCGCGGAGTTCATCGAACTGGCGCAAAAGGCCGTCGAAGAGCGCGCGTCGGAATAGCGCTTGATTGTGGGATGGTGTGATAATCGCCATTAGCCCTTCCGAGAGGGGATACCCTTCGGAAGGGCGATTTATTGTAGGGTTTTTGACTATGCGACTACCCGACCAAAGACTATTTGACTATGTGACCAAAGACTATCAGACTATTCTAAGGGAGTTTTGATGACTGTATTTGACGGTTTCGGTTGTATCTGTTCTGCTAGCGAGTATAATGGCATTATATGAAAACTGAACGCTTACAAAAGATTTTAGCGCGCGCGGGCTATGGCTCGCGTCGAACGTGTGAAGAGATGATCGCCGCCGGGCGGGTGGTGGTGGATGGTAAACAGGCGCAGTTGGGCGATAAGGCTGATCCTGTGACGCAGCGCATCACCTTGGACGGCAATCCAATCCGCACGCCCCGTGAGTACATCTATATCAAGTTGCACAAACCGCGCGGCATCATCTCCACGGTGGATGATCCCCACGGACGTAAGACGGTGGTGGATTTCGTCGATCTTCCCCACCGGCTCTACCCCGTTGGACGCCTGGACGCGGCCAGCGAGGGGTTGATTCTGCTCACCAACGATGGCGCGCTGACCCATCGCCTTACCCATCCGAGCTACGAACATCCGCGCGTCTATCGCGTGCTGGTCAGCGGCGAGCCATCGCCAGAGACGCTCACGCGCTGGCGACGCGGTATCGCGCTGGACGGGCAGCGCGTGCGCTTGGATCAAGTCGCCGTTGAGCGGCGCCTGGAAGAGCGTACGTGGCTGCGCCTCACCGTCCACGAGGGGCGTAAACACCTCGTGCGGCGGATGGTCACCGCGTCCGGGCATCCGGTCCTGCGCCTGATGCGCATCCAGATGGGGCCGATTCGCTTAGGCGATCTCAAGCCCAAGGAATGGCGTCATTTGACCAAGGAAGAGATGCACCGCTTATATCGAGAGCTTGATCTGGCAAGAGGTAAGTAGCAAGGGGCAAGTTGTCTTACTCCCTACTCCCTTACTCCCTATTCCTAAAAAGGGCTATCTGATTTGTTTCTAGGAGACGTAAACAGAATGAATTCTTCTACGATTGCGATTGATGGGCCGGCAGCTTCTGGTAAAAGCACCATCGGCTATCACTTGGCGAAGGAACTTACCTATCTCTATTTGGATAGCGGCGTGCTCTATCGCGCCGTCACGTGGGCCGTGCTGAATCGCCACATCTCCATCGAGGATGAGGAGGCTGTCACGGCGTTGGCGCGCAAGCTCAAAATCGAGGTCAAGTCGCCTGAGATTGAGGATGGGCGGCAGTGCACCGTCCAAATCGCGGAGCAGGACATCACCTGGGCGATCCGCAGCCCGGAGGTGAACGATGCTGTCTCGCCCGTCTCGACCTATCCCGGCGTGCGCGAGGCGCTCACCCAACGTATGCGTGAGATCGCCGCTGGGGGCGAGGTGGTGATGGTCGGGCGCGACATCGGCACGGTGGTGCTTCCCGATGCGGATGTGAAGCTCTATATTGTGGCCTCCGTCGAGGAGCGCGCGCACCGGCGTCATCTGGAGATGAAGGAACGCGGCGCTGATGTTACCTACGATAAGGTATTGGAAAATCTCCAGCAGCGGGATCGTATCGACAGCAATCGGAGCGCCGCGCCGCTCAAGGCCGCGGAGGACGCCGTCATCATCGACACTACCACACTCACGATTGAGAATATGTTACAGACGGTAGATCAACTGGTCGAAACCGTTGTCGCGTAAACCTTGCGAAGGTTGCGAGTGAATTTCCTCGCAATGTAGCCTAAGATGGATCAGGGGCCTGTGGTGTGAAGCGTTTTCCCCAACCTTCGCAAGGGTGAGTTAAATCTACTGCCAAACCTTGCGAAGGTTGCGAGTGAATTTCCTCGCAATGTAGCCTAAGATGGATCA
>JBKHCQ010000373.1:0-3730 GCA_046541755.1 Anaerolineales bacterium
AAGCGGCGAATCTCGAACACGTTGGTCTGCTGCGGAACCTTCGCAAGGGTTCTTTATAAGTTAACCTTGCGAAGGTTATGACAAACTCTCGATATTGCGTGATTTTTCGGCAAAAGCGGCGAATCTCGAACACGTTGGTCTGCTGCGGAACCTTCGCAAGGGTTCTTTGTAGTTGAGGTTGCACAGACGGCGCAATCTGCCCATTCTTTTACATTTAATCCAATCGATTTATTTACAAAATTACCCAGAGAAAACGGAGGTAACGATGGCTGCGAAGAAAATTCTGTTTTTGGTCGGAGATTTTGTCGAGGATTATGAGGTAATGGTGCCGTTCCAGGCGCTATTGATGGTCGGGTACGAGGTGCACGCGGTCTGCCCTGGCAAGGAGGCGGGGGAGGCGGTGCGCACGGCGGTGCACGATTTTGAGGGCGATCAGACCTACAGCGAGAAGCCGGGCCACAACTTCGCCTTGAACGCCGCCTTCGATGAGATCAACGCTGAGGATTACGACGCGCTGTTGATCCCCGGCGGCCGGGCGCCGGAGTACATCCGCCTGCATGCCAAGGTGCTGGAGATAGTGCAGCACTTCGCCGAGGCGGAGAAGCCCATCGCGGCGATTTGCCACGGGCCGCAAGTGCTGGCCGCCGCTAACGTGCTGGCCGGCCGTGAGTGCACCGCCTATCCCGCCGTCGGCCCGGATGTGACGAACGCCGGCGGCACCTACGTCCAGATCGATGTGGACAAGGCCCACGTCGATGGCAACCTGGTCTCCGCGCCCGCCTGGCCCGCCCATCCCGCGTGGCTGGCGGAATTCCTCAAGCTCTTGGGCGCCAAGATCGAACTGTAGCACATTTTTGGGCAGATTGCGCCGTCTTTCTATGAGTTCGCAGATTCGCAGATTCGCTCATTCGCCCATTCGCTGATTCGCCCATTCGCTGATTCGCCCATTCGCCCATTCGCAGATTCTTACGGGAGGTTGTCGCTATGCAGATCACATTGGCCTATGGCCGCGAGGGCCTGGACATCACCTTGCCGGACGACGCGCCGGTGACCGTCATCTCGCCAAACTTTGTGGCCGGATTGGAGGACGAGCAGGCCGCGCTCACGGAGGCGCTGGCCGATCCGATTGGATGCGCGCCCTTGGGAGATCGGGTCGCCCCCGAGGATCGCGTCGCCATCGTCTTCAGCGACCTGACACGGCCCACGCCCAATGATCGTATCCTGCCGCCGCTGTTGGCCGTGCTCGCGGATGCGGGCGTGCCCGATGACCACATCACCCTGATCAACGCGCTGGGCACCCATCGTCCGCAGACGCCGGACGAGCTGGAGGGGATGTTGGGCGCGGAGATCGTCGCGCGCTATCGCATTGTCCAGCACGATGGGGCGGATGACGCTGACCTGGTCGCGGTGGCGCGCAACCACGCCGGCCACGAGGTGCGCGTCAATCGCGCCTACATGGCCGCCTCCGTGCGCATCCTCACCGGCTTCATCGAGCCGCACTTCTTCGCCGGCTTCAGCGGCGGCCCGAAGGCCGTGATGCCCGGCATCGCCGATTTAGAGTCAATTTTGGATAATCACGGCGCGCGGTTGCTCAGCGATCCCCAGGCGACCTGGGCCATCACTACGGGCAATCCGCTCTGGGAGGAGATCCTCGCGGTGGCCCAGGCCACGGAGCCGGATTTTATCCTCAACGTGACGCTGAATGCCAAGAAGGAGATCACGGGCGTCTTCGCCGGCGAGCTGGCCGCCGCGCATCGCGCCGGGACGGACTTCGTGCGCGAGACGGCGATGCAGCCGGTCGCGGCCCCGTTCGACATCGTGATCACCTCGAACAGCGGCTATCCCCTGGACCTGAACCTCTACCAGGCCGTGAAGGGCATGTCGGCGGCGGCGCAGATCGTGCGTCCCGGCGGCGACATCATCATCGCGGCCGAGTGCTGGGACGGCCTGCCGGATCATGGCGCTTACGCGCGGCTGTTGCGCGAGGCCGAATCGCCCGCCGAACTGCTGGCGACGATCAAGGCGCCCGGCTTCCGCTGCCAGGATCAGTGGGAGGCGCAGATCCAGGCGCAGATCCAGCAACAGGCGCGCGTCCACGTCTATGCCGATGGCCTCTCGGATGCGGAACTGCGCGCCGCGATGGTCGAGCCATGCCACGACATCGCGGCCACCGTCGCCCGCCTGCGCGCCGACAACCCCGACGCTGCCATCGCCATCCTCCCCGAAGGCCCGCAGACCGTCCCGTATGTGAAATAAAGAATGAAGAATTAAGAATTAAGAATGGAAGGAAGATGAAAGAATGTCAATTTTATATTCTGTATTCGCAATTCTAAATTCTAAATTCATCATTCCGTATTGTTTATTGCATGGTAGGGTAAATAACTTCGCAAAGGAGAACCTATGCACATCATCGTACCAATCAAACAAGTGCCGGAGACGAGCAACGTCAAGATGGACCCGGAGTCGGGCACCATGGTGCGCACCGGCGTGGAGGCGATTGTCAACCCGCTCGATCTCTACGCCATCGAGGCGGCGCTGCGCCTTCGCGAGCAGGTGGGCGGGCGCGTGACGACCCTCTCGATGGGGCCGCCCAAGGCCGAGACGGCGCTGCGGGAGGCGATCTCGATGGGCTGTGATGACGGCGTGTTGCTCAGCCATCGCAAATTCGCCGGCGCGGATACCTGGGCGACGGCCTACACGCTGGCGCAGGCGATTCGCAAGATCGGCGCTTACGACCTGATCATCTGCGGGGAGCGCGCCACCGATGGCGACACCGGCCAGGTCGGGCCGGGCATCGCGGCCTTCTTGGATCTGCCGCTGGCGACCTATGTCAGCCAAATTTTAGCTGCGGGTGCGGACGGACTGCGTGTCGAGCGCCTCGTCGAGGGCGGCGCGGAGATCGTCTGGTCGCCGCTGCCGACGGTGCTGACCGTGGTCAAGGAGGTGGCCTATCCCCGCTTGCCCACGCTGCGCGGCAAGCAGCGCGCCAAGCGCACCGAGGCGCCTGTCTGGGGGCCGGAGGAGATCGAGGCCGATCCAGACTGCATCGGGCTGTCGGGTTCGCCCACGCGCGTCGTCAGCATCGATAAGCCCAAAGTGGCGCGGCAGGGCGTGCGCGTGCGCGTGAAGCGTCCCGAAGATGTGGAGCGCTTCGCCGCGCAGGTGGTCGATTTCCTGCAAGATGAGCAGTTGTTGGTGGGAGTAGGGGAGGGCGAGCGATGACGAAATCGTGGTCGGATGTCTGGACGTTGGTCGAGCGCCGAGGGGGGCAGCTCCACTCGGTCTCGTTTGAGTTGTTGACGCGCGGGCGCGCGCTGGCCGATGCGCGGGGCTGTCGGCTCTGCTCGGTCGTGCTGGGCGACGAGATCCCGGCGGCCGAGCCGGAGGAACTGATTGCGCGCGGCGCGGATCGCGTCTACGTGGTGGAGGATGCCGCGCTGAGCGATTTTCTAGTCGAATCGTATGCTGGCGCGCTGCTGTCCCTGATCGAGCGTTACCGCCCGGAGGTGTTGATCGCGGCGGCGACGACGCTGGGCCGCACGCTGATGCCCTACGTCTCGATGAAGGCGCACGCGGGCCTGACGGCGGATTGCACCGGCCTGGAGATCGATCCAGAGACGGGCAATTTGTTGCAGACGCGCCCGGCCATCGGCGGCAACATTATGGCGACGATTAAGACGCCGGAGGCGCGCCCGCAGATGGCGACCGTGCGCCCGAAATCGACGCCGCC
>JBKHCQ010000374.1:0-3726 GCA_046541755.1 Anaerolineales bacterium
GGGGTGAAACTGTATGGCTGACCTCCTACAAGAGATTTATATCGAAGAAGAACACTATCTGCCATGCGAGAAGCAAAGCACCGACAACCAAGAACTGTCGTCGAACTCTCAGCCATGGCCACATTTTTGCACAACACCTACAATGGTATAGAGAACTTACTCAAACGAGCATTGCGTTATCTAGATGTACCGCCTCCTCAATCTTCTTCTTCGCACAAGGACCTCTTGGATTTAGCTGTCGAGCAAAACATTATCACGCAAGCACTATCCGAGGAATTGGATGCCATCGCGGCTTCCGACACTTCTTTGTGCATGGATATGGCGTTATGATAGACGAAGCGCAATTGATGCCCCTGGTAAATGATCTCCCCGGAGTATGGACACGATTCAAGACAGAGTTGTTAACTTTTGCAACGCCAAATTAGCTATAGAAACCGGAAAGCATATTCTATCAATCGTTGAATCATCAAGCTATCCAGGAGGTTGTACGATGAATTCCCAAATTCCTCAAATCATTAAACGCAGCGGCGATGTGGTGCCGTTCAACAAGGAGCGGATCACCAACGCAATCTATCGCGCGGCGGTGGCCGTCGGCGGACGGGATCGCGCGACGGCGGAGCAATTGACCGATGAGGTGCTCGCCATCTTAGAAGATAACTACTCCGCCTCCCGGCTCCCCACCGTGGAGGATATTCAGGACATCGTGGAGAAAGTCCTCATCGAAGATGGGCACGCGCGCACGGCCAAGGCCTACATCCTCTACCGGCAGGAGCGCGCCCAACGCCGACGACGGCGCGAGCACGGCAAATCTCAGCGCGATCCGCAGAACATCCCCTATCGCAAGCTCTGGGAGGTGCTCAACTGGGCCGTCGATCACAATGTGCACAACGTCTATCGGCTGAACGAGCGCGTCGCGCGCGGCGAATTCCCCGACATCGTGCATGAATCGGACTTGGCCTACGAAAAGGATATCGATCAGGCGGCGGAGCTGATCATCGACCGCGCCGGCGACGTGCGGATCGTCATCATCGCCGGGCCGTCCTCCTCCGGCAAGACGACCACCACGGTCAAGTTAGCCGAGCGCCTGCGCGAGGTCGATCTCAGCCTGGTGGAGTTGAACGTCGATAACTACTTCTTCAATCTGGAGATGCACCCCAAGGACGAGTTCGGCGATTACGACTTCGAGACGCCCCAGGCCTTAGACCTCGCCCTGATCAACGAGCATTTAGAGCGGTTGATCGCGGGCGAGGAAGTGCGCGTCCCCTACTACAATTTCAAGACGGGCAAACGCGAGAAAAGCGACCAGACGATGTACATCGGGCCGAACGACATCATCCTCATCGACAGCCTGCACGGCCTTTATGAGGAGATGACCGCCGCGATCCCCGCCGAGCAGAAGTTCAAGCTCTACATCGAGACGCTGTTGCAGATGAAGGGGCCGCGCAACCAGTACATCCGCTTCACGGATCTGCGGCTGATGCGCCGCATGGAGCGCGATGCGCGCGAGCGGGCCTATGATCCCCAGCAGACGTTGGAGCACTGGCACTACGTGCGGAGCAGCGAACTGCGCCACATCATCCCCTACGCCCACACCGCCGACTACATCGTCAACGGCGCGACGCCCTACGAGTTGCCCATCATGCGCGCCCGGCTCTTCCATCACTTCGCCGCGTGGACGGAGCAATATAAAGACGACCCCAACCGCATCGACGCCTACCTGCGCGCCGAGCGGGTGCATAAACTGCTGCAAGCCATCCTCCCGATGGAGGACGATGCCGCCATCCCGCCGACCTCGCACATCCGGGAATTTATCGGCGGCAGCGCGTACAAATTGCACTAAGCAGGAGAGGGGATGTCTGATAGTGTGAGTAAATGAGACGCATTTAACGGCGTTGGATATAGAACGCTGGCTGCTGGATGCTGGATGCTGGATGCTGGATGCTGGACGTTAGAAATTGGATGTTGGACACAAAGTGTCCACGCTTTACATCCCGTAAGTACATCAACCAGATTGATATCAACATCAAAAGGAGCTAAAACGTGACCGAATCTTACGAAGACCTAAATTGGTGGCAACGCGGCGTCATCTACCAGATCTATCCCCGCAGCTTTAAGGATACGACCGGCAACGGCGTCGGGGATTTGCAGGGCATCATCGAGAAACTAGATTATTTAGGCGGGACGGAGGACGCTCTGCCCGTCGATGCCCTCTGGCTCAGCCCCGTCTATCCCTCGCCGATGGCCGATTTTGGCTACGATGTGGCCAATTACTGCGACATCGATCCGCTGTTCGGCGATATGGCGACCTTCGATGCGCTGGTCGAGGCGGCCCACGCGCGCGGCCTGAAGATCATTATGGATTACGTCCCCAACCACAGCTCGGATCAGCACCCGTGGTTCATCGAATCGCGCAGCAGCCGCGACAATCCCAAGCGCGATTGGTACATCTGGCGCGATCCGGCGCCCGACGGCGGCCCGCCCAACAACTGGGGCAGCTTCTTCGGCGGCCCGGCGTGGACCTTCGACGAAACCACGGGCCAGTACTACCTGCATCAATTCTGCCCCGAGCAGCCGGAGCTGAACTGGCGCAATCCAGAGGTGCGCGCGGCGATGTACGACGTGTTGCGCTTCTGGATGGAGCACGGCGTCGATGGCTTCCGCATGGACGTCATCGGGCTGATCATCAAGGACGCCGAACTGCGCGACAATCCGCCCCACCCAGAAGCGCCTGCCGATCTGCCGGAGAACGACCTCTTCAGCCGGCAGATCCAAAAATACAACTTGGATCAGGACGACATTCACCCCATCCTGCGCGAGATGCGCGAGGTATTAGATGAATATGAGAGTATTCTCAGCATCGGCGAGCTGTGGTTCGAGTGGCCGCGCTGGGTGCAATACTTCGGCACGGAGGCGCTGCCGGAACTGGATCACCCCATCAATTTCCGGCTGGCGCAGGCGCCGTGGGACGCGGCCACGATGCGGCACACCGTGGAGGAACTGGAGGGCATCCTGCCGGATCACGCCTGGCCGAATTACGTGCTCGCCAGCCACGATTACCCGCGCCTGACCGCGCGCTTCGGCGGGCAAGGGCCGGCGCGCGTCGCCGCGATGTTGTTGCTGACCCTGCGCGGCACGCCCACGCTCTACTACGGCGACGAGCTGGGCATGGAGAACGGCGTCATCCCGCCGGAGAAGATCCAGGACCCGCAGGGCATCAACCTAGGGCCGGAGCGCACGCGCGACGTGGCCCGCACGCCGATGCAATGGACGCCCGGCCCCCACGCGGGCTTCTGTCCGGCGGATGTGGCGCCGTGGCTGCCCATCTCCGATGACTATCAGGAGCGCAACGTGGCCGTGATGTCGGACGATCCGACCTCGATCCTGACCCTTTATCGACGCTTGCTGACACAGCGCCGCGCGACGCCCGCGCTCTACGGCGGCGCCTATCGCGCGGTCAACGTGGCGGAGGACAGCGATTGCTACGTCTACCTGCGCGAGGCGGGCGAGCAGCGCCGGCTCATCGCGCTGAACTTCGTCGACGAACCGCGGCTCCTCAACATCCCCAACGAGGACGAGGGCCGCGTGGTGCTCTCCACCCACCTCGACCGCGAGGAGATCGTCAGCCTCAACGCGCTTGAGTTGCGGCCCCACGAGGGCGTGATTATCGAGTTGTAAGCCAATCGAATCACCCTTGCGAAGGTTCCGGGTAAGTCTCAATGCCAAAAA
>JBKHCQ010000375.1:0-3719 GCA_046541755.1 Anaerolineales bacterium
TCATTCCCTCATTCGCCGATTCGCTCATTCGTTCATTCGCTGATTCGCTGATTCGCTGATTCGCTGATTCGCTCATTCGTCTACTCCTTCTTCCCCAACAGCCCGGCGGGCCGCGCCAACAATACAATGGCCATAATGATGACCGTCGAAGCCTCGGAGATGGCTGGCGTGAGGCTGAACTTTAATGCCAGATAATCGCCAAAGGCGCGCGCCAGGCCCAGCAGCAGCGCGCCGACCGCCGCGCCCGTCGTGCTCCCCATCCCGCCGATGACGACGGTGATAAAGCCCTGCATCAAGAATTTGTCGCCCATCACCGGCTCCACCGGCATAAAGGGCGCCGCGCCGATCCCGCCCAAGGCCGCCAATCCCGTGCCCAACGCGAAGACCAGGGTGAAGACGCGCTTGACGTTGATGCCTAACGCCTCCACCATCTCGCGATCCTGCACGCCCGCGCGGATGATCATGCCTAAGCGCGTGTACTTGAGCAACGCGGTCAGGCCGCCGAACATCGCCACGCCCAAGAAGATGATAAAGAGTCGATAGGAGGGAAAGACGACGCCGAAGATGTCGACGGTCGTGTTGCCGCCGACTACCCAGGCGAAGAGGTTGGGCGCTCTGCCGGGTTGCGCAAATTGCGGCGGGCGATCCATCTGGTAGGGCAGCGGATCCCACAGCACCTGGATGACCTCCGCGATGACGAAGGCCAGCCCCATGGTGATGATGATCTGGTAGAGCGGGCGGACGTAGAGCGGGCTGATGAGCGTGGTCTCGATGACGGCGCCCAATCCCGCGCCGATGAGCGTGCCCACGAGCAGGGCCAGCCCAAAGCGCAGGTTGCCTGGCAATTGCAAGACGACTATCGGCCCGGCCTCGCGGATCAAGGTGAAGAAGAGGGTCAGCGCCACCAGCACGCCCAGCGTGATGCGGCCCCGGCGCACGTCATCGCGGTGGACGACAACGGTCTCGTCGCCCGGCCGCGCCTGGATCATGGCGATGAGCAGGCCCGCGACTAACAACAGTAGCGGTCGGTACCAGAAGATCGCCAGCGGCTCTTGGGGCGTCGCTTCGCCCAGCGGATCGCTGGCCACCATCGTGCTGACCATGGCCGTCTCCGCCAGATCGCGAAAATCCAGCCCCCACACGCCCAAGAGGCCGATGGCCACCGCCAACAGCGCCAGGCCGATTTGCACTTCGCGCCGCCAACGATCCGAGACGGGCCACGTCACCACCCAAGATTGCAGCCAATCTCGCGCCGCCAATCCGGCCATCAGGGCCAGCACCAGCGGCGCCAACCCAAAGAGGAAGCTCGGGTTGGTGTAGAACTGCCATCCCATATAAGCTCCGATCATAAAAATCGAGCCTTGGGAGAAGTTGAGCACATCCATCAGGCCGAAGATCAACGTCAGCCCGGCCGCGACCATAAAATAGAGCGCGCTCAAGGTCAGCCCGGAGAGCGTGGTGCGCACAAAAGGCTTCACGCCCATCGCGCCCCACCCGACCAGGCTCATCGCCAACAATAATCCCAGGATAATCCATAACGTCCTGTTCTCACGCCAAACTTTCTCAAATGTCATACGTGCTCCTTCAATGTAACATGTAGTAAGGGCGATGCAATTCCAGTCTAATCAACCGCGACTAGATATATCGTAAAATTGCAAGAAAATTTTCAAGTCGGATGGTTATAGGAGAATTGCATCGCCCCTACGTGACCACCGCCGCGATGACGGCGCCCAAATATTGCTGGATCAACGCTTCATCCTTAACCAGATCGGCCATCGCGCCCTGATGCGCGGTGTGGCCGTCGTCGATGATGTAATAGCGCTCGCCCAACTGGCTGGCCATAATAAAATTCTGCTCGACTAAGAGCACCGTTGTGGTAGCGCTCAGCTCGCGGATGGCCTCCATCATCTGCTCGATGAGGATGGGCGCGAGGCCCTCGCTCGGCTCGTCGATGAGCAGGAGGTCATTATCGGGCACGAGCGCGCGGGCCACGGCCAACATCTGCTGCTGCCCGCCGGAGAGGTGATTGCCAGGCAATTTGTACAGCCGCTTGAGGTCGGGGAAGAGGCCAAAGATGAAATCGGCCTTGCGCTCCAGATCGCCCTTCTGGCGCTCCGCGATCTTGAGGTTCTCCGCCACGCTCAGATTGCGGAAGATGGCGCGATGTTCCGGCACGTAGCCCACGCCCATCTGCGCGATGTCAAACGCGCGCTTGCCCTGGATCTCGTCGCCCTGGAAGATGACCCGGCCCTGACGCGGCGGCGTGAGGCCCAGAATCGATTTGAGCGTGGTTGTCTTGCCCGCGCCATTGCGTCCCAGCAGCACGGTGATGCTGCCGCGCTTCACCTCCAGCGAGACGCCCTCCAAGATGTGGAATTGGCCGATGAAGGTGTGAATATTCTCAACTTTTAGGATGTTTTCTGGTGTGTCATTTTGCATAGTCTTTCCTCATTTCTGCACAACCCTTGCGAAAGGCGTAGGCCAGATTGGTAATCCGGCAAATGTCGGAATGCCATTCCAACCTACTTCGCACGGGTAGATAACAAATGCCCATAGAGCAGAAACGGCACTCCATTTCGTTTCGTGCCTGACTACGAACACAAATCCTCACGTTTTACTCCCCAGATCACCGTAGAGCGCGCCCAGATAGGCTTTCTGCACCTCGGCGTTGCCCGCGATCTCGTCGGGCGTGCCTTCGGCGAGGACGGCGCCCTGGTGCATCACGGTGATAATATTGGAGATGCTCATCACCATATCCATCCGGTGCTCCACCAGGACGATGGTCTTGTCGCCGCTCTTCATAATGCGGTCGATGATGGCCAGCAGGTCCGGCACCTGCTCCGAGGACATCCCGGCGGTTGGCTCGTCTAAGAGCAGGATTTGCGGATCGCTGGCCAACATAATGCCCAGCTCCAGCTTGCGCTTCTCGCCGTGCGCCAGGTTGCGGGCCAGCGATAACGCCTTCCCCTGCAAGCCTACCTGCGCGATCACGGCCATCGCTTTCTCCTGATAGGCATCGAAGTGATCGAAGCGCCAAAAGAGCTTGAAGTTATCGCCGCCCATCGCCTGCGCCGCCAGGCGGATGTTCTCCAGCACGGTCAGGTTGGGGAAGATGTTGGTGATCTGGAACGAGCGCCCGATCCCCAGATGGGCGATGCGGTAAGGCGGCTCGTTTGTGATCTCCTGGCCCTGGAAGAAGACCTGTCCCTCCGTCGGCGGCAGCGTCCCGCTCAGCAGATTGAAAAAGGTAGTCTTGCCGGCCCCGTTCGGCCCGATGATGGAGTGCAACGTCCGCGCGCGGATCTGCACATCTACATCGGCCACCGCCACCAGCCCGCCGAACTCCTTGCGCAGGCGCCGCGCCTCCAAAATGACGTCGGATGGTTTGGTCTCAGAATCATTCATACGCGATCTCCTCGAGAATTATGAATTCGGAATGATGAATTTAGAATAATTTATACTGTAGATTTGCCGATCTGCTGATGTGGGGGAGCGAGAAGCTGCAACCAGCCGCCCCTCACTCCCCCTACTTTGGGAACCCTTGCGAAGGTTAGTCGGGAATCTTCAACCTAAGTCATCCTCCCAAAACTTTCGTAGTCTAGGCTCCGAAATCATTCTCCAACCTTCGCAAGGTTAACTTCCTACTGAGGCGTGGGCAAATCACCGCAGCGGTCGGCGTACTCGCCTTCCAGCGTGCAGGGGACGCCCAGTTCGTCATA
>JBKHCQ010000376.1:0-3704 GCA_046541755.1 Anaerolineales bacterium
CTTCACCTAAATACCCATAAGAGCCAATCAAAAAATATCTGCGTTAATCCGTGTTGATCCGTGAGCTAAGAAGTGTCCGGTGAATAGATTCAGAATTTTGAATCTTTACTCAATAGCATTATTCGCAATTCTAAATTCCAAATTACGGAATCAGCTACCGGAAAGATTTCCTAAATTTGCACCCGCTTCCCGGCCTCAATCGCCGCCAGCAACGCCTGGCGCAGCGCTCTGAGGTAGGCGTCCACGTCGTCTTCGTTGCCCAGCCAGGGCTTGGCGAACGGGACGGGGAGCGCGGCCCGGCTGACGTACTCCGGCGTCGGCTCCTTGCACACCGGCCCGCCGGCGGGCGCCCCTCCAGCTTCTTCCGGCTGCGGCGCTGGCGGCGGGGCGGCCCACGCCGTCATCTGCTGCCACGCCTGCGGATATTCTTTCTCTTGGAAGCGCCGGAGGCTATCGCGCATCACGGCGATGAGGCGCTGGCGCTCGATCTCGCGCGCCAACGCATCGAAGGGCGCGCGTAGTTGGCGCTGCTGATCCGCCGTCAGCGCCGCGAACTCCTCGGCGCGCTCCAACTGCGCCCAGTAGCTCTCTAATTGCTCAATCGTCGTCTCCCGCTCCTCGTCCACGCGGGCCGCGACCTTGGCCTGCAGCGCATCGAGCAACCGCTTGGCCTCCTGCATCCGCCGGCCGGTGTAGACCTGGGGATCGTTCAGGATCTCCCGCAGGCGAGCGACCTCATCCCCCGCCAGATAGGAGAAGTTAGGCTCCTCCCTTTCGAGGAAGCGGCGGGCCTCGTCGTAGATCTCGCGCTGCGCGCCGCGCATAAAGCGACGCACGGGATCGATCACCTGCTCCTTGAGATCGAAGAGCGCGTCCTCTTGAGCGCGCAACTCGGTCAGATAGAAGGTGTAGCTATGGCCCGCCAGTTCCTCCAGGCGCGCGATAGGCTCGCGCAGCGTCGCGAGGAAGGGGTAGTGCCCAGCCTGCTGCTCGAGTTCGGCGAGATCCGCGCGCAGCTCCTCGAACGCCGCCTGCGTCTCCTGGCCCAGGGCCTTCGCCTCGTTATTCACCGGGGGCTGATCGAAGAAATCGGCGTAGAAGGTGCGCAGGCCGCGCACTTGGGCGGCTGTGAATTCGGCTTGCGGCTGCAGGAGCAAGTTGGCGTAGCTGTGGGTATTGAGGAGCGCGCGCTGCAACTCGTCGCCTTCTAAGATAGCTGAATCGCGCCGTAGCTCCAGCTTGCCGCGCGCCAGCAGCCGGGCGACGAGGCCCTGGATAGCGGCCAGATACCAGCCGTAGGGCTTATGCTCGAAGCGGTGGACGATCTTCTGCATCGTCGGGCGCAAATCCTGCCGATCTTCGGCCTGGACGAAGGCCAGCACCTCGCGCTCGGCCTCGCTGAAGGTAGCCGCGTCGTCGCCGAACAGGGTCACATCCGGCTGGAGCAAGCGCGCCACATCCGCCTGCGTGTACTCGTTGCCGCGCAACATTTGCAAATTGGGATAGGTCCGCATCACCAGATAATGGAAACCCTGGATGATGCGCGTCTTGGGATCGCTGGCGCGGACCTCCACATCGCGCCCGTCCACGATCAGCGGCGCTGCGCTCAACAACCTCTCCATCAGCGCGCGGAGGGCGGTGTAGCGGCGGTTGTTCTGGAGTTGCTTGTCGGTGAGGATGCGGTGCGTCGTGTCCTGCTGGACCGTGGTCAGATTCTGGCGCACATATTTGTCGGTGCGCTTGTACATCATCAGATCGCGCATCAGCCGGTCGCTGGGGGGCAGCAGGACTAACAACTCATCGCGCCCCATCGCCCGCGCGCGCAGCACCTTCTCCTGCCCGGCCAGATCGTGGAACGGGCTGATGACGTGGATGGTCAGTTCGTATTCGCGCCCCAGGAGCTGGTCATCCAACTTGCGCGAAAAGCTGTAGTCCCGGCTGTACTCCCCGCCCACCTCGTAGCGGATTTTACGATCCTTGATGACGTAATCGAAGACCAGCTTGCCCAGCTCCGCGATCACCGCCGAGGTCTCCACCGCCGTGTGCTTGATCTCCTGCTCGATGTCCTTTTCCTCATCGGTCAGATACTCGTATTCCTCGCCGGTGCGTTGGATGTAGGTCTCCTGCTCCAACAGGGTGAGCGCCTCTTCCACCCGCCGCCGGAGCGCTTCCAGATCGGCGTCGAAGCTGTCGATCATCAACACCGTCATATTGCGGGCCGTCGCCTTGAACTCCTTGACGTACTTGACCAGGAAGAGGGCCTTGAGCACCTGGACGGCGAAGGCGTCGCTCAGGTGCTGCTCGGCGGTCAGCACCGCGTGCTGGATCTGCGACTTGAGCGCGGTGCGGATGCCCTCGAACATCAGATCGAAGGTGGCCAACTGGCCCATCTCGCGCCCGCCGATGTGAATCGCCACCTGCTGGAAGACGCCCAACATCGAGCGCTCGCCCACGCTGCTGTGCCGGCCCTCGAAGGCGTTGTGCATCGAGAGGCTCTGGATGGCCGATTGAAAGAGCGGAAACTGGTAGGAGATGAAGGGATAACTCTGGATGAAGTGCTCCTCATCGCGGAAGTTGCGGTAGCTCTGCGAGCCATCGGCGAAATCGAAGAGCGTCTTGAAGTTGTTCTTCTGCTCCGCGTAGATGGCGGCTAATCGCAGGCGGCTGCGCTCGTTCTTCTCCAGCAGGCGCTTGCGGATCACCTCCTCGACGTCGGCGCTGGTCAGCTTCATCCGCGTCTTGAAGCGGGCCTGGATCTTGGAGAAGTTATCCGTCTGCTGCTTGTCCGTCTCCCCAAAGACGGTGTGCATATCCTCCTGCGCGGTGACTACGACCCACGCCTGGCCCTCGCATTTGGTCGCCAAGCTCTCGGCCACCGTCTGCAAATTGGTCATCAATTTGATGTTGTCGGCGATGTACTGCCCCACCTCATCCACAAAGAAGATCAGGTGAAAGTCCGGCGCTTGGCGCGCGATATAGGCCCGCACCTGCTCGGCGAAGTCCTCGATGCTCACGCGATAATCGGCGCGGTATTTATCGAGGATGCCGCGCGCGCTTTCCGGCGGCGTTCCCGTCACCTGCGCGTAGGCCGTGGCGATGTTGTGCATCTCCAGCAGCGCCTGCTCCCGCCCGCGCTCCCACGGCAGCCCGGCGATCTGGGCAAAGACCCGTTTGAACTCCTCGTACTGATCCCGGCTATCTAAATCGCGCTCGAACTGGGCGATGTAGCCCTGCTTGCCGTAGTAACCGCACATCTCATCGAAGACCTTCATAAAGACCGCCAGCAGCGCGTCGATCTCCGTCTTGCTGATCACGTCGGCCTTCTGGTCGATGTTGAAGAGGATGCTCTGAGAGGGCACCGCTAAGGCGCGGGTCAGATCGCCGCGCAGGAACTGATCCTCGATTTTGGGCAAAAAGAGATCGAGCACCGGCGCGCCTTCAATCTCGCGCTCGTCGAAGAGCAGCGCCAGCATCTTGAGCAGATGGCTCTTGCCGGAGCCGAAGAAGCCGCTGATCCAGACGCCGTTGGCGCCTTGATAATCGTTGTAAGCGCTCAGAAAGAGATCCAGCCGCTTGGCGACCTCGTTGGTCAGGACGTACTCCTCCACCTCCTGAAGCAAGTGCGCCTCGTCATCGGCTTTGATCACGCCCTCGATCGGTCGTTCAATGCGCTTCTTGAACATGGCTGATAGGGTCATCGTCAT
>JBKHCQ010000377.1:0-3698 GCA_046541755.1 Anaerolineales bacterium
CGTCCGCGCTACGAAAAGATCATGGCGCTCATCGATGAGGTCTGTGACGCGCACCTCAACGAGGAATATGCGCAGTTGGCCCGGCGCCTCGCGGCCAAGCTCAGCCGCAAGCGCCCCTCGCCGCTGGAGGGGAGCACGGTGTCCACGTGGGCCGGCGCGATTCTCTACACCCTGGGGCGGGTCAACTTTCTCTTCGATAAAAGCCAGTCGCCCCATCTCAGCGCGGATGATCTGGCGGATGCCGTGGGGCGCAGCAAGAGCACGTTGAGCAACAAAGCGCGTGAGATCGAGCGGATGCTCAACATCAGGGTGATGGATCCTGAATGGACGTTGCCAAGCCGGATGGATAGCAATCCGATGGCGTGGTTTATCTCTGTGGATGGCTTGATTTTGGATGCGCGCCATCTTCCGCGCCATATCCAGGAGGCCGCTTACGAGAAGGGGTTGATTCCCTACCTCCCCGGCGAACCTGGAAACGAGGAGTCCAACTAGATGCGGGCCGAGCGCGCTGAGCTACGCTATATCCTGCACGGGACGTGGGCGGCGGGTGCGTTCCACCTCTGGGCGGAGACGGCGGATGCCGCGCCGCGCCGGCCCGGACGCCAGCCCAAGATTCCCTATCATCCGCACGCCGCACCCGATGCGACGTTGCTGGCGATCTTGGGCGCGTGGTCGCCGGAGGCCGCGCCCGTCGATCCCGATCAGCGCGTGTGGTTGCTGCCCACCACCGCCGACGAACCGCTCTTGCCGCCGTGGTTGGCCCCCGCGCTAGACGCGCCGGACGCCCCGCCGACCCTGGCCCCGTGGCGCGTGCCCACGTTGCCGCTGGACGCGCTCACCGCGTTAGATCTGCTGGTGGCCATCCCCCCGCGCGATCGCCGCTGGGGCAGCGATCTGCGCTACTGGAGCACCATCGCCAAGCTGGGGCTGGAGGTGCTGGCCCGCCAGTATTACTTCCCCATGCTCAGCGAGGACGAGAGCGTCTATCGCGCCCGCTGGCAGCCGCTCTTCGACCGGCCCCGCGACCGCGCGCGCCTCCGCGCGCTGGCCGAGGCGATGCCCGCCGTCTGTCGCGCCGCCTTCGCGCCCGATGCTGACCCCGATCCCGACCAGGCCGCCAATCCGCCGGATCTGCTGGAGGGCTTCCTCAATCAACTGGTGGATCGCGCGGTCCGCGATTGGGGCCGGGAGCGGTTGGATGGCCGGCGCAAGCCGCCGGAAGGGATCGCCGGCGCGTGGTGGGAGGCGCTCTGGGCCGAGGACAACGTCATCCAGGTGTCCGTCAAGCAGCGGCGAGATCTGAGCGCGCTCCACGATGTGTGGCAGGAGTGGTTCGATCAACTGCGCGGCGCCGCCGAAGCGCCGTTCCGCCTCTGCTTCCGCCTGGAGCCGCCCGATGTAGACGATGTAGACGAAGAGAGCGGGCGCGTGCGGCGCTCCGAGTGGATCTTGCGCTATCTGTTGCAGGCGAACGACGATCCCAGCTTGTTGATCACGCTGGATAAGGTCTGGCACGCGCGCGGCGGCGCGTTGGATTACCTCAACTATCGCTTCGAGGGCGCGCAGGAGCACGTGCTGGCCGGATTGGGCGCGGCGGCTCGCCTCTTCCCGCCGATTCTGCAGAGCTTGCGCACCGCGCGGCCCCAAACCTGCGCCCTGACCGTCGATCAAGCCTTCGATTTCCTGCGCGAGGTCGGCCCGCTGCTGGAAAGCAGCGGCTTCGGCGTCCTGGTGCCGCCCTGGTGGGAGAAGCCGGGCGCGCGGCTCAGCGTGCGGGCGAAAGCCAGCCTCAAATCCGAGCCGAACATCGTCGGGAAGGGCATCCTCAGCCTCAATTCGCTGGTGAGCTTCGATTGGGAGCTGGCCCTGGGCGGCGAGCCGCTCTCCCGCGAGGAGTTCGAGCGGCTGGTGGCGTTGAAGCAGCCGCTGGTGCGCGTGCGCGGCCAGTGGGTGTTGCTCCAACCGGAGGAGATCGAGGCCGCGATTGACTTCTGGAAGAAGCGGCGGGCGCGGGAGATGGAACTCCGCGAGGCGCTGAACCTCGCGCTCGAGGCCACCGATGAGGTGGGCGGGCTGCCGGTGACCGGCGTGGAGGTCTCCGGCGCGTTGAAAGAGTTGGTGCAGCAGATGCGGGCCGGCCAACATCAGCAGATGAAGGAGATCGAGCCGCCGGAGACCTTTGTGGGCGAGTTGCGCCCTTACCAGCAACGGGGAACCTCGTGGTTGGCCTTCATGCGCCGCTGGGGATTGGGCGCCTGTCTGGCCGATGATATGGGCTTGGGCAAGACGATCCAGGCCATCGCCCTGTTGCTTTACGAGCGCGAGCAGTCCGCGCACGATGAGAAGCTGCCGCCCGCGTTGGTCATCTGTCCCACCTCAGTGCTGACCAATTGGCGGCGGGAGATCAATCGCTTCGCGCCGGAGCTGCGCGTGTTGGTCCAGCACGGCGGGGATCGCGCGCAGGGCGAGACGTTCGTCAACGAAGTCGCGCCGTGCTACGATGTAGTGCTCACGAGCTACGGCACGATGCGCCGCGATGTGGATTTCCTGAAGCGCGTCCATTGGAGCGATGTGATTTTAGATGAGGCCCAGAACATCAAAAATCCCCACGCCAAGCAGACGCAGGCGGCCCGACGCCTGGAGGCGTCCAATCGCATGGCGCTCACCGGGACGCCGGTTGAAAATCGGCTCGCCGAGTTGTGGTCGATGATGCAATTCCTCAATCCGGGCTTTTTGGGATCGCAGAAAGGGTTTCGGGAGTCCTTCGCCCTGCCCATCGAGCGCTATCAAGACCCCGATGCGACGCGGCGACTGCGTAATTTGGTCGATCCCTTTATCTTGCGCAGGCTCAAGAGTGATCCGAATATTATCCAGGATCTGCCGGAGAAGCTGGAGATGAAGATCACCTGCACGTTGACGGAGGAGCAGGCGACGCTCTACCAGGCGGTGGTGGCGGAATCGCTGGAGCGCGTGGCGGAGGCCGAGGAGGCGGGCGAATCGAAGTTCTCGCGGCAGGGGGCGGTGTTGCGCGCGCTCCTGCGCCTGAAGCAGATTTGCAATCATCCGGCGCAATTTTTGAGCGATGGTTCCCCCCTGCCGAGGCGCTCCGGCAAGTTGGAGCGCTTGACCGAGATGTTGGAGGAGGTGTTGGATGTGGAGGATCGCGCGCTGATTTTCACGCAGTTCGCTGAGATGGGGCAGATGTTGCACGAGTACTTGCAGACACTCTTCGGCGTGGAGGTGCTCTATCTCCACGGCGGCACGCCCGTCAAGCGACGGGATCGTATGGTGCAGCGTTTCCAGGCGGATGGCGGCCCGCCGCTTTTTATCCTCTCCCTCAAGGCGGGCGGCACGGGCCTGAATCTCACGGCGGCCAACCACGTCTTCCACTTCGACCGCTGGTGGAATCCCGCTGTGGAGGATCAGGCCACGGATCGCGCCTACCGGATCGGCCAGGAGCGCGCGGTGGAGGTGCACAAATTGCTCTGCGCCGGGACGTTGGAGGAGCGTATCGATGAGCTGATCGAGCAGAAGAAGGCGCTGGCGCAGAGCGTGATCGGCACAGGCGAGAGCTGGCTTTCGGATTTGAGCACGGACGATCTGCGCAATCTGATTCAATTGGAGATTTAGTCGTTAGCCAAAGTAGGTCGGAATGGTATTCCGACAGAAGCGTAGGTCGGAATGGTATTCCGACAGAA
>JBKHCQ010000378.1:0-3664 GCA_046541755.1 Anaerolineales bacterium
TGCCGCAATTTGCTTAGTCTGCCGCGTTCTGCCTCGCCCGACGCGCGCTTGAGATTTTTTGATAATCCTGTAAACTTAAGGGCAGTTGACGATGAGGACGTGGCTGGATTATGGACGATGTATGAGACAGAGAAGATATAGAAGATAAGGAGGCGGAGATGCCGTTTCGAGTAGGGCCTATGGAGTTACTTTTAGTTTTGTTGATTGCGTTGCTGATCTTTGGGCCGGGACGGATCGCGCAGCTTGGCGGCGAATTGGGCAAGAGCATCAGCGCGTTTCAGCATGAGGTTAAGAAGGCGGAGTTAGAAACGGAGTCGGACGAGGAAAGCTCGGCTTCGAAGGCGGCGTAACGCGATCACGGTCGGATGGATTTCCAAAGTTCCCTTGCTTGAACGAAGGGCGGCGTCGTTGGGTGGCGTCGCCCTTTTGATGTAGGCTCATATTCACCTAAATACCTATAAGAGCCTTTGATGTAAGTTGATGCGTGGTATGGAGTAAGTCTATGGAATTTTTGAATGTTGGCCCCGGCGAGTTGCTGGCGCTGGCGCTCATTGGCTTGATTTTGTTTGGGCCGGAGGATCTATTGCGGATCGCGCGGACGTTGGGCGACTACGTCCGCTCCGCGCGGCAGATGTGG
Organism: Anaerolineales bacterium; assembly: GCA_046541755.1. GTDB lineage: Bacteria > Chloroflexota > Anaerolineae > B4-G1 > SLSP01 > JAAAOZ01. The sequence continues at coordinate 638 of JBKHCQ010000378.1, forward strand.
CAGGAAATTTCCAGCCAGCTTGAGGTGAATTTGGCGGATATCGATGCGCCGACGAAGACGGTTTCTTCTAAGCCGCGTAAGCCGAGGCCAACGCCCGACGACGAGCAGACGCCCCAGGTCGCGCTGCCCACATCGCCCCAGATGGGCGACGAGCCTGCGACCACCGAGACCACCGAGCCTGCGCCCGATGACGAGGTCGCGTAGATGAGCGAACGTGAGATCAAGATGAACGAGCCAGAGGCCCCGGAACAAATGGCCGAAGATGAGATGTCGCTCCTGGATCATATCGGTGAACTGCGCATGCGCCTGATCCGGGCCGTGGCGGCCCTCATCGTCGGCGCGTTGATTGGGCTGCTCTTTTCCAATCGCGTCATCGAGGTATTGGTATGGCCGTTGCGGGAAAGCCAGTTGATCGTTCTCAGCCCCACCGAGGCCTCGGTCATCTATTTCAGGGTGGCGATCTTTTTGGGCTTTTTAATCGCGCTGCCCTATATCCTCCACCAGATTTACGGCTTCCTTGCGCCGGGATTATTTCCCAATGAGCGGCGTTTGCTGCTGTTGGGGATCCCTGCCGTGATCGTCTTGTTTGCACTGGGGACGCTCTTCACGATGACGGTGTTGGTGCCGTTCAGCATGCCGGTGTTGATGGGCTTCTTGCAAGATGTCGTCCAGCCGACTTATTCCTTGGATTTGTACCTCTCGTTTGTGACGACGGTGCTCTTTTGGATGGGGCTGCTCTTCCAGACGCCCTTAGTCGTCTACGGGCTGGCGCGCGCGGGGATCGTGGCGCCGGAGAAACTGGCGAAGGCGCGGCGGCTCATCATCTTCGCGGCGGCGGTGGTGGCGGCGATCATCACCCCGACCACCGATCCGGTGACGATGTTGCTGGTCACCGGACCGTTCATCGTGCTCTACGAGGTGGGGATTGTGTTGGCTCGCCTCGCCGTGCGGCAGAGAGGTAGCTTGTAGGGTCGCAGTTGGCGGCGAGGCTTCTGGAGAAGCTTCGCCGGTGAATAGCTTTGGAGCAAAATAACGGCGCGGAGATTAGAGGATAATCTCCGCGCCGTTGGCGTTGCTGCGATCCGGGTGATTTATAGCTTTTCCCATTCGCTTCTCATAATGATCTCATTGTTGATGATGCGATCGGTGAACAGGACGCCGTCCAGATGATCGATTTCGTGCTGGAACAGCTCAGAGAGATCATCTTCAAAGCGTTCTGTGATTTCGTTTTGATTCTCGTCGCAGTATGTCACGGTGATGGCGCGGTTCCGCACGGTCTTCCCAAAGAAGGCCACATCGGCGCTGAAGCAGCTATCCCAGACCTTGAAGGTTTCCTCACTTCTCTCGATAATTCTGGGATTGATCATCACGATGCTTCTGCCGCCGGCCTCCATATAGACAACTTTCTTGGGGTAGCCAATTTGGATGCCCGCGATGGCCCGGCCGATCCCTGTGGCGCGTTGAAAGTTGTGCAGCGTGTCGGCCAAATCACGGATGATCTCCGTGAGGCCGTCTGCTTCGAAGCTTACGTCGCCCGACTTTTCTCGTAGCGTCGGGTTGCCAATCATCAATATGGGTTTGACCGTCATTTTTGTTCCTCCTGTGGATGGGTTTGTTTGAGCGCATCGCGCGCCGCCGCGAGGGTGGGGGCCAAAAGCGGCGCGCGAGGTGGGTACGTGGGGCCGAGATCTGCGGCCAGCTCATCGAAGGTCTCGCAGCTTCGTCGGATGAGGGTCAGGATGCCGTCGCCGGCACTTGGCCCTTCGTTCCACGTCAAGCGCTCGACGATCTCATTGCCCCAGCCGCCGATTCGATGGACGGTCGCGCGCTTCGCGCGGTCGCGGCGGATCATCTGGAGGACGAGCGTGTCTCGCGCGAGGTCGAGCGCCAGATGCGCGCCGATGAGCAGATCGTTCCGCGCGACCTTGGTGATCGCTATGGCCGCCTTGAAGTAGAAGGCGTCGGCCAGCGCCGCGATCTGCTCGGCGGGCGCGTCCTGATAGGCGGCGGGCGCGGGCAGGGCGGCAATGTGCTTCTCCAAATCCGGCAGCCGCGACCAGAGGATGGTGTAGGGCGGGGGGATGGGATTGTGATCCCACGCGCCGGGCGTCTGGAGGGTCGATGCCGCGATGAAGGTCAAATCAAAGCGCCGGAAATCTGCCAGGCAGACGCGCAGCGTCTTGGTCAGGGGATGCTCGTGGCGTTCCAGGCCGATAATCCGCCCTAAGGGCGCGAGCCACGCCGTCGAGTCGTAGTAGCGGGCCACGGCCTCCTCGGTTAAGATGATCTTCGCGTCCACATCGCTCCACGCATCGACGGGCGCATCCTTGGCGGCGCAGGATCCGGTGATCACGAAGGCTTGGCCCTCCGCCGTCTGCTCAAAGCGCCGGCTGAGTTGCTGGATCGCGCGCTCCTGCCACGTCGATGGGGTGCTCATAGCGTCAGCCCGAGCCATGCCTGGGCTTCTTCTTGCGATGTGAAGATGCGACAGAGCAGTCCGCGATTTCTGACGGTGGTCTCCCAGAACCTTGCATCCTCAAGGCCCTCTTTGTTTGCCACAAGCGCGACCTTCGCCGGGCCGTGATATGTCTGCGCGTAGTAACTTGCCAGATCATAGATGTCCACGGTTTCGATCCTGTAGTCTAAGTTTCTCTCGTCGATAAGGAGCCGCGTGCAGCCATGCTGCTTGGCCGCTGCTATGATGGCCTCTCCATACATTCTGACTTCCTCCATGCTCTCGCCAAAACCTGAGGTGGTGACGTGCAGAACATCGCCTTCGACGTGGATTTCGTAGTTGATGGCCATTGGTCTTTCCTTTCTTATCCTATCCTATCACAGAGCATTCACACCGTGATCTCGACGCGATTCCCCTCTGGATCTAACACGACGCTTTCGTAGTAGCCGTCGCCTGTGCGACGCGGGCCGTTGAGCCGAGTGCAGCCGTCCTCGATCAACCGTTGGGTGAGGGCTTCGACCTCCGCCTCGGAGCCGACGGAGAAAGCCAGATGCGCGTAGCCCGCGCGTTCC
>JBKHCQ010000379.1:0-3662 GCA_046541755.1 Anaerolineales bacterium
CTCACGATCACGGGCCGTCCGGCGGCTAAGGCCTCCAGCAGCGAGTGCGGATAGGCCTTGATGAGCGCCTCCTCCGTGGTCAGAATGACGGCGGCGTGGACGCGGGCCAGCACGGCGCTGACATCCACGCGCTCATTGATGACCTCAACGCGATCGCTCAGGCCCGTGGCGCGCACGCGACGCATCATCTCCTCATAGAGGATGCCGCGCCAGAGAAAGACAAGATGCAGCTCGGGCCAGCGTTGGGCCAGCGCCAGGAGCGCGTCGACGCCCTTGGTGCGGAATTGCTCGCGCGTCCAGGGCGCCGATCCCATCAGCAGTGTCGGGGGGAGGGCGGCGGGCGGCGGCGCGGGCGAGAATCGCGTCAGGTCGATGCCGGGGCGGACGACGCGCGCGTTCTCGATGCTCCAGCCGCGCAGGCGCTCGCGCTCCCGCTCGGTCGCGACGACCAACGTCTGCACGCGCTGGGCAAGCTCACGCGCGTTGGCCGCATCGCGCGCCTGGATGCCGGCGGAGATGGTGTAGATCACCGGGCAGCGCAACCCTCGCAATATCGCGAAAGGGTAAGGATCGGGGTTGTAGATGTGATGGATAACCGCGCGCCGCTCGGCCCAGCGCAGGAGCGGCCAGCGCATCATGCCCCAGAAACGCCGGGGGAAGCGCGCGCCGGGTTGACGACCCGGATAGAGATGGTCTATCGCGCCGCCGAAATGAGCCTGCAAAGCGCGCACCTCCTGGACGACGGCGTCGCACTCGGCGCGCGCGGATGGGGGCACGGTCAGATGGTAGAGGATGTTCATCGCTAGCTCAATTCTCCTGGCCCAGCACACGCGCGTTCTGGCCGCCGTAGCGCCCGCGCCAACCATCGAGCACGCCCAGGAGGATGGCCCGCGCCCGGCGCGGCTGGCGATGGGCAAGCGCCAGGAGCGCCATGTACAGCCCGTAGCCCGTCCAGACGAGCCTCCAACGCCAGCGCGTGCGGCGGTAGAATTTGCGGATGAAGAGGAAGCGGTTGCGCAACACGTAGTAGATGTGGAGTTGCGCGCGCAGGCGCGAGGAGCGCGCCACACGGTGAAGGGCGCGCGCGTCCCCGGCGACGGCGGAGGCCCACCCCGCCTGACGCGCTCGCGCGCAGAGATCGGCCATCTCTCCGCCGAAGAAGTACTCGGCATCGAAGAGGCCCACCTGGCGCAACACCTCGGCGCGGATGAGCGCGCAAGTGCCCGGCACATAATCCACGATCCGCGCCTCGCCCTCGGCGGGCAGATCGCGCACGTGGGAGACCATGTGGCGGACGATGTCGCGCCCGCCCGCCGAAAGCAACCGCTCCGGCGCGTCGGCGTCCCACAGCGTGGGGCCGAGGATGCCGAGATCCGAACGGGCATCGAGATGAGCCATCAGGCGGCGCAGATCCGACTCGGCGATTGTGGCGTCGTTGTTGAGGAGCAGGATGTGCGTCGCGCCCGCATCCAGCGCGCGGCGCAGGGCGAGGTTGTTTCCGCCGGCGAAGCCGCGATTGCGGTCGCTGGCCAGCACGACGACGTGGGGAAAAGCAGATCGCAAGCGGGCCACGCTATTATCCGCCGAGGCGTTATCGACGACCCAGAGGCGCAGCGGCGTCGCTTCCCAGCGCGCGAGGTCGCGCAGGCAAGCCAATGTATCGTCAGGGGCGTTCCAGTTGAGGATGACAACGTCCAACTGCATAATCAAGCTTCAGCTTTGGATTCTGCGATAACCATATCCTGGAACGACAGCCCATCCCGGCGGCCCGTCCAGGTCCCGTAGTGGATCTCACCGTGGGGATGCAAGCCCGTCGCGCGCAACATCTCTTGCAACGGCGCTTCCTCGTAGGCGACGGCGATTTCGGGATTGTCCGCGTCGAAGTAGCGCCAATTGCCCGCGCCGAAACGGAAGTCGATGGTGTTGCGCCCCTGCGCGGCCAGCGCGCGCTGTTCCCCGTTGAGCAGGAAGAAGGTGAGCAGAGCGCGGCCCCCCGGCGCGAGCAGGCGCGCGATCTCGGCGAGATAATGGCGCACCTCCGGCGGGCGCATGTGGGTGAAGACTGACTTGGCCAGGATCAGATCGAAGCTGCGCGGCTCACCGGGGAAAACGTAATCCTCGGCGCTGTGCGCGCCCGTCGGGTTGTAGCGCGGGTTGCGAATATCGCTGTGGATGAAGGTGAAGTTAGCGCGCGAGGCCGTGATGTTCTCCCGGCACCAGGCAATCGCCTCGCGGTGGATGTCCATGCCGACGTAGCGGCCCTCGGTGTCGAGTTGATCCCGCAGCAGCAGGGCCATCAAGCCGCAGCCGCAACCGATGTCTAAGAGACGGCTATCGGCGCGCAAGCCCCCCAGCAGTTTGAGATAGGCGAAGAATTCCCCGCCGGAATGCTCGAACGACGCGAGTGGTCCAACGTAGCGGCGCAGATGGATGGGCGGCAGGTGATCTTTCTCGTTGAGATGGCGGCACACTGCATCCAAGGGCGCGAGCAGACGATAGGGCCAGAGTTTCATCGCGCGCCTCCTCGTTCTACTTGATTTTCCTGATCCGCCTGACCTGCCTGACGACTTGCCCGACAAAGAAAATAGCTCGACCCGCGATCACAGGGGCGGGTGTTGCCGGGCAATTCGTTGCGCGCCTCGGCCACGATCTCCCAGCCCAGCGCCTCGAGCCAGGCGCGCAACCGCGCGTGGGTGAAGCGGCTGCCATGCCGCCATCCCGGCGCGGGCGAGACGAAGTAATCGGGATCTTCGGTCTCCAACGTGATGGCGCTCTGAATCACCAGGTAGCGACCCACGACGGGCGCCAATTGCGCCAGAAGGCGCTGCGGATCGCGCAGGTGATAGAGGCCGCCCGTGCAGAGGACAAGATCATAGGCCGGCGCCTCGGCCACGAACTTCCACACATCGGCCACGAGGAAGGTCGCGCGTGGCGCCTCCAGCACGCGCGAGATCAGGCGCGCCCGCGCTACCTCGTCGGGGTCCAGATCCACGCCGGTGATGTCGGCGTCGGGTCGGAGGCGGGCGGTGTGGCAGGTGTAGTAGCCGTCGGCGCAGAAGAGATCGAGGCAGGTCAGCGCCTCTTTATCCGCCAGAGCCTCCAGCGCCAGCGCGATGAGGGGCACGATGTGCGCCTCCTTCGCCGCCTGATTGACCTGATGCGCGGGCACGCGGGGATTGATAAGTTGACGCAGGGAGAATTTCTCGCCCTTCTCCACGTAATCCGGCTCGATCCAACGCCGTAAGGGGGTCAACATCCGCCATAGGCGATCCACAAATCGCTCCGGGAAGCGGGTCTGCACACCTAGCGACGAGAAATCGTGATACCAGGGGCGAAGTTCGTAGACTTCAGGGTAAAATTTTGCCATATTCACCTTCGCAGTACTGAGGGGAGGAAGACCATCTGCTTGCCGGGCGCCGTCGTCCCCAGGGTTATTTCGTCGAAGTAGACAGCGCCGCCGTCGCCGGTGGCCTCCACCGAGACCTTGACCACGGCTTGCTCACCGCCCAGAGCGCCGATCGCCAGCCATTGATGCGTCCACGCGGATGGCTCCGCCGAGAGTGCGGTCGAGATCGCCTCGCCGCCCTCGGTGGGGGTGACGGAGATCGAGGCTGTTTCGATTTGGAAGGTCGCGGTGGGCGTATCCAGCGCGACGCGGTACA
>JBKHCQ010000380.1:0-3654 GCA_046541755.1 Anaerolineales bacterium
GCCATCGCCTGGGGGAAGCCGCTCGGCGCCGCCCAATCGAAGGCGTTGATGCGGTACATCGTCTCCTCGTCCACCAGCCCCAGCGAGAGTTGCTCAGCCCGGTAAAAATCGGAGCCGATGAGGCTGTTGCCGCAGCGGATGTTGGCGGTCAGGTCGGGCAGGACACGCGCCTCGCCCGCCAGGCTCATCTTCAACTGCGTGCCCAAGCTCACCGCATCCTCCCCCTCCAACACCTTGAGCAGCAGGGAGAGCTTGGTGACCTCCACGGCTTGCGGGTCGATATCCACCCCATAGATGTGCGTGAGCAAAATCTCCTTCCGCTCCTCGGTGGTGAGCCGCCAACTTTCCGCCCCACCGCCGATGATGGCCCGCAGCCGCCCGGCGCGCGCGTGGATTTCAGCACCTTCATCTACATATTGCGCCAGATACCAATCCAGCAGAAACTGGTACGCCTGGAGCAGGAACGTGCCGGAGCCGCACGCCGGATCGACCACCCGCAGCGGCGCGTACCGTCGCGCCCCGCGCGCATCCAACCCGCGCACCTCGCGCCAACTTCGCCTCTCCACCAATCGGCCCACCGTGTGCGCCACAATATAATCGACGATGTAGGTGGGCGTGTAGTAGACGCCGCCCGCCTTCTTCACCTCCGGCTTCTCCTCCACCTTGGCCCGGCCGGCGGGCGTCAGGCGGATCACGCTGCCCAAGAAGCGCTCGTACACCTGGCCCAGGATGTCGGCGGGCAGCGCGTCGAAGGCGTAGGGGCTTTCCGGGTAGTAGAGATTACCGATGATCTCTTTGAGCACGCGGTCATCCAAGCGGAGATCCAACGTGAAGTCATCGACGTTGTCCTCGCGCGCCGCCTCCGGCTCGAAGTAGAAGAGGCCCGCGTTGTAGCGGTTATCGGCCTGGCGGAAGAGTTCGCCCAACTGGCGATAGAGATCCCCGCCCGTCGCCGCCACATCCCCCAGCCGATGGTACGGCTCGAAGCCGCGATCCTCCGCGATGCGCAGGAAGATGATGCGGTCGATGGTCTTCTGCACGGCGAAGTTGAGCTGCCGGACGGAGAGCGGGTTGCGCAGCGCGAAGTTGCGCGCCAGCGCCTCGCGCCACCCTTCGATTTCGGCCAGGAAGGCGTCGTCGACGGCTTGTGTCCCGCGCTTGGACTTCGTGGATTCCACAAAACGATCCAACGCGCCCTTCTGCACCGCCCGCGGGGAGAGCAGCGCCGCCAACTCCGCCCAGCGGTCGGGATATTCCTCGTAGGTGAAGTACATCACCCGCGCCGTGGCCAGATGATCGCTGTGCGCGGGCTTGAAGCGGCAATCGTAGAGCGCGAACTCCGCGAAGTTGGTGAGGATGCTCACGGGCAGCTTAGCCGACCAGGCATAGCGCCGCACCTGATAGGCGGGTTCGGGGGCGGCGGCCAGGCGGACGGCGGGCTTCTTGGCCTCCACGAAGAAGATCGGCTGCCCGCCCACGCGGAAGGCGTAGTCGGGCGCCTTCGTGGCGCGGCCCACTTTCACGCGCGCCTCGTGGACGACCTCCTTGTACTTCTCGCTGAAGCCCTTGGTGTTATCCATATCCCAGCCCAGCGCCTTGAAAAACGGATCGATCAACTCGCGGCGGGTCTCCGTCTCGTTGTAGGCCATGTCGCGATAGTGCCGCTCGTTATCGCGGAATCGCTGCATCAAATCCAACAGATCTTGTGGTACAGACATCGGCGCCTCACTTTTTGGGTTATCAGTCACTTTGGGGACAGGATTAACAGGATTTTCAGGGGATGGTTCATTTTCCGGGACATTTAGCCTGACACTTGGTGCGTTTTATAAAGTCCTACGCCCGCAGATAAATCGCGGGCTAAAAGCTCAAGTCGACTTGCCACAGATCGATGGATCTGTGGGGCTCCGAAAGCCGCCTAAAACACAAGACACATCTCGATGTTGAGTCGGCCTTCAGCCGACTTGAGCTTTCAGACGGGTAGTTTACTGCCCGGCTCCCCGGCGATCCGAGAAAGTATCAACCTATTTCTGAACCATCCCCACCCTTGAAATCTCCTTCGTTTGGGATGATTCTCCTGAGATGGCCTAATCCAACGTAGCAAAGAGGTTGTTGAAGGATTCCGCCAAGGTGGGGTGAGCGAAGATCGCGTCGCGCAGGACGGGATAGGGCACGCCGCCCAGCATCGCGATCTGGAGCATCGACATCAGCTCGCCGCCCTCGACGCCCAGAATGGCGACGCCCAAAATACGCCCTTCGTCAGGATCGACCAGGGCCTTCATCAGGCCCCGGGTCTCGGCCATCTCTATCGCCCGCGCCACCGAACTCATCGGCATCTTCGCGACGCGATAGGCAATGCCCTGGGCCTGCGCCGCGCGCTCGTTGAGGCCTACGCGCCCCAATTGCGGATCCATAAAGAGCGTGTACGGCGCCATCCGGCCCGTGATGGCGGCCTCGCCATCCTCCAGCAGATTAGTCCGCAAAATGCGGAAGTCGTCGTAGGCGATGTGGGTGAAGGCCGGCCCGCCCTTGACATCACCGATGGCGTAGATGCCGGGCACGTTGGTCTCCAGGCGGTCATTGACGAGGATATGGCCTTGCGCCGAGGTCGCCACGCCGACGGCGTCCAAGTTCAGCGCCGCGCTGTTCGGCACGCGCCCCACCGCGATCAGCAGATGCGAGCCGCAGACCGCCCGCTCCCCCTCGCCGTCGCGCACTCGCAAGGAGATGCGATTTCCGGCGGTCTGCTCCACCGCCACAGCGTCCGTATCCAGCAGGATTTGGATGCCGTCCTCGCGCAAAATCTCCGCGACCGCGTCGGCAATATCCTCGTCCTCGCGGGTGAGGAGTTGCGACGCCCGTTGCACCATCGTCACCTCGCTGCCCAAGCGGCGGAAGAGCTGCCCAAACTCGATGCCGATGTAACCGCCGCCCAGAACAATCAGATGTTCCGGCACCTGGCTCAACTCCATAATCGAGGTGGAATTCAAATAGGGCACGTCCTCCAATCCCGGCAGATCCGGCACACGCGGCGACGCCCCGGTGTTGATCACCACCAGATCCGCCGTCAGCGAGCGCGCGCCGCCTTCCAGCAGCGCCGCCTCCAACCGGAACGGGCCGTCATCCCCTTCATCGCCCTCGCGCCCGACAAACCGCCCCTCGCCCATCAGCACATCGATTCCTGAGGCGTCCTCCAAGCGCTGCCGCGCCTCAGAGCGAAAGCGCTCCACAATATCGCGTTTACGCTGGCGCACGTGCTCCATATCGATGGCGACCGGGCCGGTCAGCACGCCGTAATCAGCGCTTCGGCGCGCCAGGTAGGCCACGCGCCCGCCCGCGATCATCAATTTAGTGGGCGTACATCCCTCATTGACGCAGGTACCGCCCACGTGCTCGCGCTCAATGACCGCGACCCGCTTCCCCGCCTCGGCCAACGCATAAGCCAACGGCGGCGCACCCTGCCCCGATCCGATGATAGCAACATCGTAATGTGTGGTGCTCATTTGAACCTCCCTAGAAAATTATCAAAACGTCAAAATAGCAAAACAACAACCACCTATCCGACAATTTTATGCCTCTATCTCAGCAGATTAAGCAGATGGAGCAGATGGAGCAGATGGAGCAGATGGATAATCAGATAGTCTAATTGATACAGAG
>JBKHCQ010000381.1:0-3624 GCA_046541755.1 Anaerolineales bacterium
TCTTCGATGATCTCGTATTTGCCGATGGTTGTCATGTTCACCTCGTTTTGATCCCGTTGACCCCGTTGATAAGCATAGTATACTAAATCTGCGTTGAGTAAAGTTGAGTAAAATATGAGTGAAATAATTGAACGTCGGCAAAGAAGGCAAAGAAGGCAAAGAAGACAAGGAGTAAGAAGGATGACCACAGCTATCCATAAGAAAGTGACATCTCAAGGTGTGTTGGTGCCCCGCTCGCTCCTCACAGTCTGGGGAGACGTCGAAGAGGTCGAAATCGAACAGTGTGCCGATGTCATCATCATCAAGCCCAAAGATGCCCAGGCTACCTCGGTGCGCGAGCAGATTGTGCGCGAGATGAAGGCCGATGGCTTGATCGAAACGCTGCCTTGGCCCCAGCCGCCGCTGGTCTCGCCGGCGGAGCGCGCTCGCTTAGCGGAGGAACTGAGCCACGGGCAACCTCTCTCCGACATCATCCTTGAAGAGCGGGAAGAACGCGCGTGACGTGCTACTATCTGGACGCCAGCGCCCTTGTCAAACGGTACGTCAACGAAACCGGGAGCAAATGGCTCCGGGATATCGTCGCCCCTGAGCAAACCCCCTTGTTGTTCACCTCGCGGATGACGATCATCGAGGTCATCAGCGCTTTTACCCGCCGCGTCCGCGACGGCTCCTTGGCACACGCTGATTTCGCCTTGGCGAGGGATGCGTTTCGCTCCGATTGTCTGAATGATTATCAGATCATCCCCCCCAGCATCGCGGTTGTTGACCAGGCCTGCCATCTATTGGAACAGTATCCGCTGCGGGCCTACGACGCGACCCATTTAGCGACGGCGCTCAGTGTGCAGACGTTCCTCGCTAAGAAAAATTATCCCGCGCTCACATTTCTCTCCGCCGACCAGCGCTTAAATCACGCCGCCACGACCGAAAATCTCGTCGTGGATGATCCCAACCACCACTGACGCTTACACATTCGACATTCTGCCGAAAGTGCACGAACGCTGCCTCTTAGGTGAAGTTCCCCGTGATGACCTTGAGCGCTACCTCGCGCGCCTTGTAGACCACGGCGAACCCACCCCGCCCGATCTCTTCGATGATCTCGTATTTGCCTAATGTTTGCATAGCCATCTCCTCTCCGCCCAGACCCGAAGGGTTTGGCAAACCCTTCGGGTCTACGTAGGCGCACTCCTCCAATCTCCGAGGTGCGCTCCAGCCTTTTCTTTGCCCCAAGCCTCCCACAGTATAGCGGAACCTTGCACCCGTGCAACAGATCATCAGGCTGATCGCGGGCGATAGCTTGCTAACTTCCCCCCTTTGACGTATAATTTTTGAAACGCCTCGCCCCTGCGAATCCCACGCTTCTTCCCGGAATCTAACCCGGCGCCACGTGAGGCCCGATCAGCCATACTAGCCATATCATCAAGAGAAAAGGACAAAGAAAAATGAATGAAAATCGAACCACCTGGATTGTCGCGGGCATCGTTATCGTGGGCCTGCTACTGGCCATCTGCACCTGCTTGATGTGCGGGATGTCCCTCTTCCTCTTCGCCCCAGAACCGGCGTTTCCGCCCGATATCCAGCCGCCGCAGGGCGACACCTGGGACTTCCCCACCGCCGAATCGCCCCCCATCCACCCCACGGCCGCACCGCTCACGCCCGCCCCGCCGACGGTCGTCGAGCGCCCCGACGAGGCGGAGGAGACCTTGGCCGCATTGAACGCCGCGATCATCCCTGACGCCGATCTCCACGAGCTGGGCATCCGCCTGCTCAACGTCCCGGCGGACACCCCGCGCATCGCCCAGACCGAAAACCCCGACTACCCAGTGGGAACCACGCGCCGCTTCACCGCCTCCAACGTCGATAACGACGAGCAATTCGAGCTGACCGCCGAGCTGCTGTACAAGACCGAGCACGTCTATATGTGGGTCGAGGAGGGCGCGCGCGTCAACGAGGAGCGGCTCCGCGAGGCCGCCGACCTCTTCGAGGAGCACACCTACCCCACCAATCGTGAGTTCTTCGGCTCGGAATGGACGCCCGGCGTGGATAGCGACCCCCACCTGAGCATCCTGCACGCGCGCAACCTGGGCAACACCGTCGCGGGCTACTACTCCAGCCCCGATTCCCACGTCCAAGCGGTGCGGCCCGATTCCAACGAGATGGAGATGTTCTACATCAATATCGATAACGTCACCATCGGCGATCCCTTTTACAATGGCGTGCTGGCCCACGAGTTCCAGCACATGATCCACTGGGCCAACGACCGCAACGAGGCCACCTGGCTCAACGAAGGCTGCTCCGAGATGGCAATGGCCCTCAACGACCGCGCCTACCCCGGCGGCTACTACGATGTGGGCGGCAGCGATTACAGCTACGCTCGCCGGCCGGATACGCAGCTCAATACCTGGCCGGAGGGCACGGCGGGTGACGCCTCGGCCAACTACGGCGCCGCTTACCTCTTTATGGAGTACTTCTTGGATCGCTTCGGCGAGGCGGCCACGCAGGATCTGGTGGCGCACGATGAGAACGGGATGGAGAGCGTGGACGCCGTCCTCCAAGACCTGAACACCACCTACACCCACAAAGAAATCTTCGCCGACTGGACCATCGCCAATCTCCTGGACATCCCCGACCTCAATTTCTATGAAGGACGCTACGGCTACACGGCCATCGATCCCGCCACGCCAAACATCGAGACCAGCTACCGGCGCCGCGACCTCCCCACCAAGGCACGGGCCACCGTGCGCCAGTATGGCGTCGATTACATCGAAATCGAGAGCAAAGCCCCCCTGACCTTCACCTTCGAGGGCGACACGCTCACCCGCCTGATGAACACCGAATCCCACAGCGGCCAATACCTCTGGTGGTCCAACCGCGAGGATGAGTCCAACACCCGGCTCACGCGCGTGCTCGACCTGAGCGCGGCCCAAACAGCCCAGATCAACTTCTGGGCCTGGCACCACATCGAGGAGGATTGGGACTACGCCTACGTCCTCGTCGGCGCGCCGACGAACGGGGACACGCTGCCCGACGACGTCGCCGATTTCAACGCGGGAGATGTGGCCTGGGAGATCTTGGACGATCCCACGCTCAACTGCACCACCACCAATCCCAACGGCAACAACTTCGGCTGCGGATTGACGGGCCAGAGCGAGGGGTGGGTCAATTTATCGGCCGATCTCACACCCTATGTCGGCCAGGAAATCGCGCTGCGATTCGAATACATCACCGACGCGGCGGTCAATCAATCCGGGCTGGCGTTAGACGATTTCGAGATTATGGTGGATGGCGAGACGCTGGTGGCGGACGACGTCGAGCAGGGCGAGGGCGATTGGCAAGCCGAAGGCTTCGTGCGCCACGCCAACCTCCTCCCCCAGGAGTGGATCGTCCAACTCGTCACGCTGGGCCGCACGCCGGAGGTACAGCGGCTCTTGCTGGCGGATGACACACGCGGCTCGTGGACCATTCCCCTCTCCAACCGCACCGATCACGCCGTGATCACCATCAGCGCGTTGGCCCCCGTCACCACCGAGGCCGCGACCTACGAGTACACCTTAACCCCGGCGGATTAGGTTATCCAACCCTTGCGAAGGTTAGCGAGCGCCCAGTAACTTCGAGCATCTTGTGCTG
>JBKHCQ010000382.1:0-3612 GCA_046541755.1 Anaerolineales bacterium
AGATAAAAATCAAAAAATATCTGGGTTAATCCGTGATTATCCGTGAGCTACGAAGTGTCCGGTGAATAGATCAAACCTTAAAAATCTTGGTGACTTTGCGAGATCCTTAGCTTTTTTCAGGGGAGTCTGTTATTCGATCAGCGACCGCAGGATTGCCAAATTCTCCCGATCCTCGACCGCGTCTTTGCCCTTGGGCGTCTCCAAAATGCCGGGGATTCCCGCCAGGCGCGGATCGTTGAGCAGGCGTCGAAACGCCCCCACCCCCAACTCGCCCGTCCCGATGTGCACGTGTCGATCCTTGTGGCTGCTCAGGGGATAGCGACTGTCGTTGAGGTGCATAACCTGTAATCGATCCAGGCCCAGCGCTTGCTCGAAGGCCGTGATGGTCGCCTCGTAGCCTGCGGCGGTGCGCAAATCGTAGCCGGCGACGAAGACGTGGCAGGTATCTAAGCAGACGCCCAGCCGCTCGTGCTCTTTGACGTGGGCCAGGATATGCGCCAGTCCCTCGAAATCCCCGCCGAGTGTGGAGCCTTGCCCGGCCATCGTCTCCAGCAGAATGCGGGGGATGAAGCCCGGCGTCGCGGCGTGGACGCGATCCAACGCCTGCGCGGCGCGCTCCAACCCCGCCCGCATGCCCGATCCCGTGTGCGCGCCGGGATGCAGCACCAAGTACGGTACGTCTAAAGCCTCACAGCGCTCGATCTCCGTGATGAGCGCGCGGATGGATTTCTCCCAGAGCGCCGGCTTGGGCGAAGCAATGTTGATCAAGTAGGCGGCGTGCGCGACCACCGGCGCGATCTCGCTCGCTTGCCGGGCCGCTTGGAAGGCGCGGATCTCCGTCTCGGTCAAAGGTGGGGCGCGCCACTGGCGGGGATTCTTCACCCAGATCTGCATCGTGTCGCAGCCGATGGCATCGCCGCGCTCAAACGCGCGATGCAAGCCGCCGGCGATGGATTTGTGGGCGCCTAATATCTGCATCTGTCACCTGACCTTCATCGATAAACTAGCTACCGGACACTTTTTCCAAGCCCACTCTTAATCAGCAGATAGAGCAGATGTAAGCAGATTGGATTTCGGTTCAGATCTAAAGTCTCACAAATAAAGCACAAAGAGGTGCAGAGGAAGATATTTCTCTGCGGATCTTTGAGAAAATTGCCGGTAACTCTGTATCAATTAGACTATCTGATTATCCATCTGCTCCATCTGCTCCATCTGCTGAGATAGAGGCATAAAACTGTCCGGTAGGTAGATCGATAAAATGACATCATAACGGCCCGCCAAAGATGACGGGCCGTGGATAACAACGACATTCGATCGTGCGTTAGATTCAAACGGCCTTACGCCTCCGGCATCCGGCCTGGTTCGTGCGGGTTCGGCGTTTCGACGACGCAGTAGGAGTGAGTGATCTCGGCCGTCTTGCTCAGCATCGCGTTGGCGCTGCAATAGGTCGATTCCGAAAGCTCGATGGCGCGCGCCAGCGATTTCTCGCTCACGCCCTCGCCATAGGCAATGTATTCCAGATGGATTTTGGTGTACACCTTGGGGTGCTCCTCGGCGTTTTCCGCCGTGACCTTGACCTGTAAATTAGTTAACGGCTCGCGCTTCTTCTTCATAATGGAAATCACATCCATCGCCGTGCAGCCGGCCAATCCCAGCAACAACAACTCCATCGGCGCGGGGCCGCTGTGTGTGCCGTAAATATCTTTGCTGGAATCTAAAATAATCCCCGGCCCGCCTTCGACATCGCCGACGAGACGCATACCTGGGCCTGTCCATGTAACTTGAACGTCGCTCATAGTTCTCTCCTTTTGGATTGGATTTGTATTGGGGTAGAGCAAGGTGCAACGCACTTGAACCGAAGGGGAAGAAACTCCTTATGCAGATATGCCTGACAATAGGCTCAAAAGTGCGTTGCACATCAAGATTAAACGGTTACAAATTAAGTTATGGGAATCACACAGATGAACTTCAGCGTGGCGTCGCCGGGGTTGCGATACCCGTGCACCGCATCCGGCGGGACGTAGAGCGCGACGCCGGGCCGCATCTCGCCCACGTCTCCCTCGTCGTCCGTCACCACGCCCGCGCCCTCCAGGACGTAAATCTCGTGCTCGTAGGGGTGATGGTGCGGATCGAAGACCACGCCGGGCGCCAACTCGATGACCCGCATCGCGAAGTTGGGCGCGCCCTCCTCCTCGCTGATCAACCACCGGATGCCGATGCCCTCCGCAACCGGCTCCAGCGCTACCTGCTCAACGTCTCGAATTAACATCGTCGCTTTCTCCCTTCGAAAATAGGCGTAGGGCGGATTGGTAATCCGCCTGGTCGGAATATCATTCCGACCTACATTCTAATCTCTAACTTCTAACTCCTCGTGCATCTCATCCGCATCCGTCTCTACGGCGGATTCGGGCAGCGGCTTCCCGACGAAGGTGTAGAAAGGACACCAGCCCGACGCTCCAGTCGCGAAGGCGATCAGGCCTAGGATGCCTAAAATCGCGCCGATGACGCCCTGAATGAAGAGGAAGCCTAGCAGCATCGCGTAGATGCCCAATATCACCCGGATCAATCGTTCTCCATCGCTGATGTTAGTTTGAATGGTCATAGTTATTACTTCTTTATGGGATGGGGGAGATCTTGGAGATATTCCCGGATGTGCAGCGCGGCCTTCGCGCCATCGCCCACCGAGATGCTCATCTGCGCGGGGTTATCCGCCCGCACGTCGCCGATAGCGTACAAGCCCTCAATGTTGGTCCGCATCTGCGCATCGGACTTGATGTAACCGCGCGCGTCCAACTCCACCAGATCCTTCACAAAGTCGGAGTAGGGCGTGTAGCCCACGTAGATGAAAACGCCATCGGTGGGGATGAATTTCTCCTCTCCCGTCTCCCGGTCGATGGCGACCACGCCGTTCACTGTCTTGTCGCCTTTGATCTCCGTGACCATGTGATTGAAGAGAATCTTGCTATTCTCGCGCGCCTTCACCCGATCCTGGAGGATCTTCTCGGCGATGGAGTAGGGAAGGAACTCGATAAAGGTCACGCTCTTGACGTACTCCAGCACCTGCAAGCCCTCCTGCATGCCAGAATTGCCGGCGCCGACGATCACCACATCCTTGCCTCGGAAGAGCGGGCCGTCGCACGTCGCGCAGTAGGAGACGCCGCGCCCGTAGAACGCCTTCTCGCCGGGGATATTCAGCTTCTTCGGCGCGCTCCCCGTCGCGATCACGACGGCCTGGCCCTCGTAAACCTGATCTTCATCGGTGTGAACCTTGAATGGGCCATCCCCAACCGGCTCGATGTCGGTGACCTCCTCGAATTCCTCAATCTCCGCGCCGAAGCGCTCCGCCTGTTTGCGGAATCTATCCATCAGATCGGCGCCATGGATGCCATCGGGGAAGCCAGGATAATTCTCTACCGCCTCCGTCGTGGCCGCCAAGCCGCCGGCCGCCTCGCGATCCAACACTAAGGTCTTCAATCCGTCGCGCGAGGTGTAGATAGCCGTCGTCAGGCCCGCCGGCCCACCGCCGATGATGACCACATCGTACAGCCCGCCGCTGGGGCCTTGTTGCTTAGATGATGTTTCCATCTGGAAATCTAACATGTAGTTACCTCC
>JBKHCQ010000383.1:0-3604 GCA_046541755.1 Anaerolineales bacterium
GCTCACGTCTGCGTGACGACTTGCCATTCGATGATGCTGCGCGTCTCGGTTCCGAAGGCCACGCCGATGTGGTAGATGGGCTTCTGCTTCTCCACGCGCCGATATTGCTCATCGTAGCCGCGCGCGGCGATCTGCGCCAAGGCCGCCTCCGCCGTCCCATCCAACTTGAACTCGAAGATGAAGACGCCCTCGTCCAACTCGATCACCGCGTCGATGCGCCCGCGATTCGTCCGCACCTCCGCCCCAATCTGCAACCCCATCAGCTTGAAGATCAGATAGAAGACGGTCTGGTAATAGCGCTCCTGCGGAATCTGGATATCGTAGGGAATCCCGGCGAAAAAGACGCCCAGCGAGGCGAAGAATTTCTCCCACGCCTGCGCCTGCAACGCATCCAGCAGATCCCACAAGTAGCCGCCGATGAGGCCGTCGCTCGCGCTGCTGAACGCATCCAACAGATGGTGCATGAAGGCGTTCTGCACCTCGTAGTTCGGGTACGAGAGCCGGTAGAGCCGCGAGCGCGGGTCATAATCCTTGATAGTCAAGTAGCCTGTCTGCCACAACAGCGGCACCGGGCGCAGGTCTTCGATCTCGTAACTGCTGAAGGTCAGCTCGCTCACCCGCAGCGATTCCAGCTCACGCACGTCGTAGCCCTTGCTCTTCAACAGCTTGATCAGGAAGGTCGGCGTCCCCGTCTCGAACCAGAAGTTGCGGAAATCCTGCATATCGCAGACTAACAGCAGGGAGAAAGGATTGTACACCGGCGCGCCGCGCTTGGAAAATCGAAATCCATTGTACCAATGCTGAATGCGCGCTACTAATTCTGATGGGGACGCATCGGCGTTCTCTGCAAAGACCTGAATATAATCGTGAAAATCGCGCTCAAGCTCCTCCTGCGTGAAACCCAATAGCGTCGCGTAGCGGTTATCGAGCGTGATATCCTTCAGGTTGTTCAGCCCGGAGAAGACGCCCACCTTGCTGAATTTGCTCACGCCGGTCAGGAAAACGAAGCGCACGTAGGCATCCATCCCCTTGATCACCGTGTAGAAGCCCTTCAGCGCCTCGCGGATACGCGCCGCTGCTTCTGGATGATCGATGTTGTCGATGATGGGCTTGTCGTACTCGTCGATCAGGATCACGACGCCCCCCTGCTCCGCCAAGGCCCGAATAAGATCGTTGAGTTTCTTTTGATAATCCCCCGCGCCCAGGATAAGGCCTTGATCCGCCGCAATTTCTTCTAACCGCTCCACCAACTTCTGCTTCAACTCTTCCTCTGTCTCCACGCGGAACAAGCTGAAGTCAATGCGGATCACGGGATGAACGGGCCACGCATAGTCGCTATCGGAGATCCACAACCCCTCGAACAGCTCCCGCCGCCCCTCGAAGAGCGCGCCCAGCGTCGAGAGCAGCAGGCTCTTGCCAAATCGGCGCGGGCGCGAGAGGAAGTAGACGCCTTTGGGATGCCTCACCAACTCGTAGATCCAGCGGGTCTTATCCACATACAAAAACCCGCTTTCGATAAGATCGGAGAATGTCTGAACGCCGATGGGCAGTGGCTTCAACATCTCAGCGCCTCCTGCACGTGATTCAACCAGCGCTTTGTTTCGCGGAAATCAACACCCCGCGCTGCATCAGGATGTCGGCGAACTGGAGCACATCTGGCTCGACCACATCGAGCGGCGTGGCGAAGCGCTCCGCCACCGCCGCAGCGATATCGTGCAGCGCGCGCGTCCCATCGGCCAACTGCAAAACTAGCGCGCCGGTGGCATTAAGCACAATGAACTTGCCCTGCGCGGGCAACACCACCACCGACTCGCCCTCGGCTTCACGGGTTACAACGTCCGAGTGAACCACCAACACATCATCCCAATTAGCCATCGAGAACCTCCCAAAATGAAACGTCACGTCGAAAATGAAGCGCGTAGACCGGCACATCGGCCATCACGTCCTCCCAGCGCGCCATTGCTTGGGGAAGCCAGGCCACATCTGAGGAGATGACGGGGGTATTAGCGATGAGTTCCCCCAGGCTCTGCGCACGCGAGAGCGGCCCCAAGAATATCTCTGTGTCCTTGACCAAATATAGCAAAGAGCGCAGCGGCGCGGGGGCGACGTCGCCGCGCCGCTTGCCAAACGGCGTGGCCTGGATGCGCCATCCGCGCGGCGCGTCAGCATCGGGCCAGAGGAGCACCAGGTCATCGTTCAGGACGGGATCGGGCGCGGAAAGCTTCGCGGCGGTCGTCTTACCGCTGCCGGAGAGGCCAAACAGCCCGTAGCCCTGATCCTGATGGACGATCCCCGCCGCGTGAAAGAGCAATCCGCCCCGCGTGAACGCCTGCAGGGCGCACGCCACGCGCACGAAGTAACTCATATCGCCGGGGGTGGCCGCCGGGTGCGCGTGAAGACGGGCCGTGTGCGCTTCGGGGACGATATAGCCTTCGAATCCGGGGGCCTCCAGCGTGCAACGCCCGGCCTGACAGCGCGGCAATGTCTCGAACAGGGGGGCGGTGGGAAGCGTCAAGTTACTCGCCTCGGCCAGCTCCACCGTCCATTTGCGACGCACGAAGAAGTCGGAGGTCCAGTCGGCCCAAGCGCGCGCCAGCGGCGTCACCCACCGCGGGTGTCCCTGCACCGATATTTTGATCTCGCCCACCGCCATCGACCATTTCACGCGCGCTTTGACCTCCATTCTCGCCGTCGCAGCCACAGCCAACATCCCAATGCAACCAACACGCCCCCCTCGATGCGGCTCCACAGGCGCGGCAGGCCCGCCCGCGTCGAGACCGTCTCTGGATGGGCGTTGACCGCGCCATCCCACTCCACCTCTTCGATGCGGTAGGTGTATTTGCGCCCCACGGCCGCCGCCTCATCGATAAAACGATACTCTGCGCCGGCGATCTCATCGCCCTGGGAGGGGATCAAGGTGGAATTGACCTGCTCGAAGTGAGCGCTGTCCGCCTCGGCGCGGTAGACGTTGAACCCGGCGGTTCCTACCTCGCTGGCAGTCTCCCACGTCAACGCCACGGGGGCGGGGGGAAAGAGAAGCAGTCCCAGGCCAATGAGGGCTAAGACAATGGCCGGGAGATCAGCTAACTTGATGTTCGGTAAGCCAGTCATAGAGTTGTCGTTGCGCTGTCCAGGCTGATTGCGTGTCCGGCTCGTGGGTTAGCAGGCGCCACAACGCCGGGCCGTGATGTTTAAGTAGACTAAAAGGACGCCGGAGGAAAAACGTCACCCGCTCCCATCCTTGTAATTCTCGGCGCGCCGGTGAATCCCCAAAAAGAACGACACGCGCGTAGGAGAGCACACCTCGCACATCGCGACTTGGCAGATCCCGCCAGACGGCCGGCATGCGCTGTACCAATTCCCCACAGATGACACGTTGCGCCGTCGTCATCACCTCTGGAGGCGGCGACGGGAATAGCATAGAGACCTCGGAGGGCCACGCCTCATCCCAGAACCACGCGGCCAGCGCTAACGCCAGCCCAACAACGTGGATCATTCTCGCGGCCTCCGCTCGCGCCGCGAGGGCGCGCCACTCAGTCTCGGACCACTCTGCCGTCCAAAATTTAAGATCGGCCAGGGATAAGAGGCCGATATTCAAGCGATG